>NZ_JAEVHJ010000152.1:0-14825 GCF_016802855.1 Micromonospora sp. ATA51
GCGCCCCGCCCGTCCCGGCCCGCCGCGGGCGAAGCAGCGCGGAACCCGGCCGGCCGGTGCGAGGAAGGCCGCCGCGAACAGCGGGATCATCCCTGTTGCGGCCCGTCGCGTCCCGGCGTCCGCCCTATGGTCGACCCATGCGGGACAGCGCGGCAGCCGCCCGGACGACGTCGCAGCCGGAGCCGGCCCCGCGCCGGCCGGACGTCCGCTAGGGCCGGGGGATGCCCCGGACCCACCGGCCGTCGCCGGCGCTGGTGTTCAGCCTGACGGTCTCCGCCGGGCTGCTCGCCGCGGTCAGCCTCTGGGCCCGGCACCGGCCGCCCGGCCGCTGGGAACGGGACCTCTTCGCGCTGGTCAACCAGATCCCGGGGCCGGTCGGGCCGGCCCTGGTGCTGGTCATGCAGCTCGGCGCGTACCCGGCGGTGCTGGTGGCGGCGGCCGGGGCGGTCGCGGCCCGGCGGATCGGCCTGGCCCGGGACCTGCTGATCGCCGGCAATCTCGCGTACTGGTCGGCCGTCCTCTGCAAGGCCCTGGTCGCCCGGGAGCGACCGGCCGCGTTCCTGGCCGACGTCCGGTTCCACGACACGGTCACCGGGCGGTTCGGCTACCCCTCTGGGCACGTGTCGGTGGTGACCGCGCTCGCCGTGGTGCTCGCCCCGGCCCTGCCCGCCCGGCCGCGCGGCCTGGTCTGGCTCGCCGTGGCGGCGGTCGGCACCGCCCGGATCTACGTGGGTGCCCACCTGCCGGTCGACGTGCTGGGTGGGTTCCTGGTCGGCTGGCTCGCCGCCAGCCTCACTCGGCTGATCGTCGGGGACGTGGGCCCCGGCGAGTCGGCCGGGCGGCTCCGGCAGGTCCTCCTCGGCCGGGGCGTCGAGGTGGCCGAGCTGACGCCGGTCCCGGGTGACGCGCGCGGCTCCCGGCCCTGGCAGGTCACCACCACCGACGGGCGACGGCTCTTCGTCAAGGTCACCGGTGGCCGCCAGCGGGACGCCGACTGGCTCTACAAGCTCTACCGCCGGCTGCGCTACCGGGACATCGCCGACGAGCCGCCGTACGTGACGGCGAAGCAGAAGAACGAGCACGAGGCGTACCTGCTGCTGCTCGCCGAGCGGGCCGGGGTGCGTACCCCGGCGCTGGTCACCACCGCCGTCGACGCGGTGGGCGACGCGCTGCTGGTCCAGGAGTTCGTGCCCGGGCGGCCGCTCGGCGCGCTGGACGCGGCCGAACTCGGGCCGGACGTCCTCGACGACGTCTGCCGGCAGGTGGCCCGGCTGCACCGGGCCGGCCTGGCCCACCGGGACCTGCGGGCGGCCAACGTGCTGATCACCGACTCCTCGGCCTGGCTGGTCGACCTCGGCTTCGGCACCGAGCCCGCCTCGGCCGACCAGCAGGCCCGCGACCTGGTGGAACTCCTGGTCACACTGGCCGCGCCGGCGGGCGTACGGCCGGCCGTCGACGCCGCGATCCGGCAGCTCGGCGCCGGTCCCGTCGCCGACACGCTGCGCTGGCTGCAACCGGCGCTGCTGTCCCGGGCCGGCCGGGCCCTGGTCGAGGCCCACCCCGGCCTGCTAGCGGACCTGCACGACGAGATCGCCCGCCGGTGCCCCGGCCGGCAGGACCGGCTGGCCCGGGTCGTCCGGATCACCCGTCGGGACGTGTTCCTGCTGGTCATGCTCGGTCTGCTGGTGCACTTCCTGCTGCCGCAGCTCGGCCGGGTGCGGGCCGCGTTGCACGCCATGCTGCACGCCGACCCGCTGGCGGTGGCCGGCGCCCTGCTGGCCTCCGCCGCCACCTACCTGCTGAGCGCGCTGGTGCTGCGGTCGGCCGCCGCCGGCCGGGTGCCGCTCGGCCGGACGGTCGCGGTGCAGGTGGCCGCGTCGTTCGTCAACCGACTCGCCCCGGGCGCCATCGGCGGCGCCGCGCTGAGCGTGCGCTACCTGCGCCAGCAGGGCCTGCCGGTCCCGGCGGCCGCACCGCCGTCGCGGTGGACCGGGTCTCGGGCATCGTCTCCGTCGGCCTGCTGCTGCCCGTCCTGCTGCCGTTCGTGCGCGGTGCGCGCCGGCACCTGGTGAACGCCGCCACCGGGCGGGGCCGGGTCGTGCTGCTGACCGTGCTGGCGGTGCTCCTGCTCGCCGCCGCGGCGCTGGCCGTACCCCGGCTGCGCGCGCGGGTCGGCGCGGCCCGCCGCCAGGCGACGCAGGCCGTACGCTCGCTGGCCCGCAGCGGACGGATCACCCGGCTGCTGGCCGCGAGCCTGGGGCTCACCCTGGCCTACGGCACCGCGCTCTACCTGTCGCTCGTCGCCGTCGGCCTGCCGGTCGAGCCCGCGCTTCTCGCGCCGGTGCTGCTGGTCTGCATCGTCGGTGAGGGGGTGGCGTCCGCCGCCCCGACCCCGGGCGGGCTGGGCGCCACCGAGGCGGCCCTGGTCTCCGGCCTGCTGCTGTACGGCATCGGGGTGGACACGGCGGTCGCCGGGGTGCTGGTCTACCGACTGGCCACCTTCTGGCTGCCGGTGCTGCCCGGCTACGTGGCGCTACGCGTGCTGGTCCGCCGACACGTCGTCTGAGCGCCGGACGGCTGCGGCGTGGATCCCCCGGCGGCGGGTATGCGCCGCGGCATGGAGGGCCCGGGCCGGATCGTCGTCGTCTCCGCCGACGTCGGGGCCGGCCACGACACGGCGGCCGCCGAGCTGACGCGGCGCCTGCGCGGCCGGGGCTTCGTGGTGGACCGGCTCAACCTGCTGGAGGTGCTGCCGCGCCCGGTGCACTGGGCCTTCCGGGAGACGTACCGGGGCCTGCTGCGGTGGCTGCCGTGGAGTTACGAGCTGCTCTTCGCCGTCACCAGCCGGTCCCGGATGTCCGTTTCGGTGCTGAGGGCGCTGCTCCGTCCGGTCCGTCGTCGGATGTGCCGGGCGATCCCCCCGGACACCCGGGCGGTCGTGACGACCTATCCCTTCGCGAATCAGCTCCTCGGGCCGCTGCGTCGGCAGGGGCGATTGGCCGTCCCGGTCATCACCTACGTGACCGACTTCGTGGTCCACCCCACCTGGCTCTCACCCGGGGTGGACGTCTACTGCGCGCTTCGGCACGCCGAGGTGCAACCCGCCGGCGCGGACGCCGGCATCGACGTCACGGTGGTGCAGCCGCTGGTGTCGCGGGCCTTCTCCGCCGCGTCTGCGACCGGCCGCCGGCAGGCCCGGCAACGCTTCGGCCTCCCACCCCACGGCCGGCTGGCCCTGATCGTGGCCGGCGCCTGGGGCGTCGGCGACGTGGAGAACACGGTGGCGGAGGTGGCCGGCACCGGCTGCGTACGGCCGGTGGTGGTCTGCGGTCGCAACGAGGCGCTGCGCCACCGGCTGCGGCAGAGCTGCGAGCACGTGTTCGGCTGGGTCGACGACATGCCGACGCTGATGCGGGCGGTGGACGTGCTGGTGGAGAACGCCGGCGGGTTGACCTGCCAGGAGGCGCTGGCCTGCGGGGTGCCGGTGGTGACGTACCGGCCGCTGCCCGGCCACGGCCGGGCGAACGCCTCGATCCTGGCCCGGTCCGGGCTCACCCGGTGGGTGCCGACCTCCGCGCAGCTGCGGCCGGCCCTGGACGAGCTGACCGACGGGGATCAGGCGACCGGGAAGACGTCGGCCGGCCCCGCCGGGACGGCGCCCCGGATCGATCCGGCCGGTCTGGTCGCCGACGTCGCGAGCCGGACCGGCCACGCCGGCGCCGCCGACCGGCGACGCCGATCCGTCGTCGACTCGCTCGGCGACGCGGTGGCGGTGGTCGCGGCGCTGCTCCAGGCGCCCGGCGGCACCGGGAGCAAGGGCCGGTGACCCGCGCGTCCCGGCGACGCGCGGGGCTGGTCGCCGGTGCGCTGGCGCTTCCCGCGCTGCACCTGGCGCCGGTCGTCACCGCCCTGCCGGCCGTCCGTGGACGGTGGCTCCCCGGGCTCCGGGGCGCCGGTCCGCCGGACCGGGTGGCGCTGACCTTCGACGACGGTCCGGACCCCGAGTCGACGCCGTGGTTCCTGGAGGTGCTGGCCGAGCACCGGGTCCGCGCCACCTTCTTCCTGCTGGGCGCGATGCTCCAGCGGGCGCCCGCCCTCGGCCGGGAGATCGTCGCCGCTGGTCACGAGGTCGCGCTGCACGGCTGGGAGCACCACAACCTGCTGCTACGCGGGCCGGTGGCCACCGTCCGGGACCTGACCCGGGCGCGGGCGCTGATCGTTGCGGTGACCGGTCGTACGCCCCGGTTCCTGCGCCCACCGTACGGCGTGCTGACCGGTGCCAGCCTGTTCGCCGCGCGCCGGCTGGGGCTGAAGCCGGTGCTCTGGAGCAGCTGGGGACGGGACTGGACCCGCGAGGCCACCGCCGAGTCGGTGCTCGACACCGTACGGGGCGGGCTCTCCGGCGGGGGCACCATCCTGCTGCACGACTCCTCGTGCGCCGCCGCGCCGGGCACCTGGCGGGCCGGGCTCGCCGCGCTGCCGGCCTGCTGGAGGAGTGCCACCGCGGGGTTGGACCGTGGGCCCGCTCGCCGAGCACCGGGGGCCGGTGGGCTGACGCCGGCCAGAGCGATGGAGGTCGCCGTGGGCGGCGGAGGCGGTGGCCTCACCCGCCCCCGGCCTGACGGTCACGGTCGCGGGTCGGCGTCCTGACCGGCGGCCCGGGCCGGTCCGCCTCGGCGTCCGCGGCGCCGACCGGCGTCCCGTCGGAGTCACGGGTGGCGTCGGTCAGGTCGGTCTCCGCCCCGGCGCGGGCCGCGTCGGCGCGGGCGTCGTCGGCCCCGACCACGGGGCCGCCCTCCCGCTCGCCGCTCTCCTCGGTGAGTTCGCCGGCGGCGGCGAGGCCCAGCGGGGCGTACCTGGGATCGGTCATGATCTCCTCCTTCGACGTCCTGCCCTCGGGCTACCCCGGCGGCGGGACACGACACCTGACCGCCGCTCCACCCCCGACGGTGGCGCTCAGTGGGCGGGATCGGGCAGCCGGAGCGGATCGTCGAACGGCTGCGCGCGGACCGGTTCCGGCCTGGGCGGGGCCGACCCGCCGACGGGGGTCGGTTCGGGCACCCGCAGGCCGACGCGGGCGCCGCCACCCGGCGTGGCACCGACGGTGACCCGCCCGCCGAGTGAGCCGGCGACCGCCCGGACGATGGCCAGTCCCAGCCCCGTGCCCGTCGGGGTGCCGTGTCCCGGCCCCCCGGTGAGCAGGTTCGGCACCGACTCCGGCGGGATGCCGGCCCCCGAGTCGACCACCTCCACCGTCCAGCCCGCCGCGTCCCGGCAGCCCACCAGCGCGATCCGGTCACCGGGACCGTGAACTTCACCGCGTTCTCGATCAGGCAGTCCAGCGCCGCCTCCAGCCGCTCCGGGTCGACCCGGGTCAGCCCGACGGACGACCGCGCCGACCAGCTCCGCTCGGCCGCCGGCGCCCACCGCCGAGCGATTCGGGCGAGCTCGGCGTCGAGGTCGACCGGGCGGACCTGATGCGGCTGCTCCAGCTGCATCAGGGTGACCAGCCGGTGCGCGATCCGGGTCGCCTTGTCCAGCTCGTCGAGGACCACGGCCGTGTCCTCGGTGGTCGACTCGTCGTCGTGGGTGGAACGCAACAGCTCGGTGTAGCCGCGGGCGATGGTGAGCGGAGTTCGCAGCTCGTGCGAGGCGACCCGGACCAGCAGCTCCTGCCGGTGGGCGCGGTCCCGCTCGGCGTCGCCGATCCGCCGCATCTCGCGCAGCAGCAGGTGCCGCCGGTGCACGTGCCAGGCCATCACGATGAAGATCACCGCCATCAGCGGCTCTTCGGTGGTCTCCTCCCACCGGATCTCGCCGACCGCGGCGTGGTGCACCAGGATTGCCCCGGTGCTGGTGGTGACCCCGACCAGCGCCAGCACCATCCAGGACAGCGACCAGTTGGTGAAGCCGTAGACCAGTGAGAGGCTGATCCAGACCAGGTGGAACGGCACCGTCTCCTGGCCGGGCAGCAGCCACATCAGCGCCACGTTGAACGCGGCGAAGTTGATCCAGACCCCGGCGAGCAGCCGGTCAGTCGACTGCGTACGCATAGCCCACGCTGCGGACCGTCTCGATGCGGTCGGCCCGGTCCAGCCGGCCGCGCAGCCGGCGGATGTAGACGTCGACCACGTTGCTCCCCGGGTCGAAGTGCAGCCCCCACACGTCGGCCAGCAGCTCGTCCCGGCTGCACGGCCGCCCGGCCCGGGTCATCAGGTGCTGCAGCAGCAGGAACTCGCGCAGCGGCAGGTCGACGGCGATGCCGTCGACGGTGGCGCGGCGCCGGTGCAGGTCCAGCCGGACCGGTCCGACGTGCAGCCACCGGGCGGCGTCTCCCGGCGGTGCGGCGCGCATCCGGGCGCGCACCCGGGCCAGCAGCTCCGCGACGGCGAACGGCTTGCCCAGGAAGTCCGCCGCGCCCGCCTCCAGCACCGCGACCCGGGTGCTGATCTCCGGCACCGCCGAGAGCACCAGCACCCGCTGCCCCGGCCGCCGATCCAGCAGCTGGTCCAGCACCTGCCGGCCGTCCAGGCCGGGCAGCATCAGGTCCAGCACCACCAGGTCGAAGTCGCGGTGCAGCGCCGCCTCCAGCCCGGCCGTCCCGGTCGCCGCCCGCTCGGTGTGCAGACCGCCGCCCTCCAGGGCCCGGGTGACCAGTCGCCCGATCCGGTCGTCGTCCTCGATCACCAGTACTCGTCCCACCGTGCCCCCACAGCCGTCGGTGACTCTCTGGTGCCCTCCATGAAGCCTGCTTCGTGCTGCTCCCCGCCACCGCCGAACGGGGCGGACTGTTGTCGCCGTTCCGACACGTGGGGCCGCCGGCCGGATGACGGTCGGATGACGGCGCTGTCATAAACGGTCGTCACGGGCCCGGAGCCGCCCATGCTCCTCACACCAGCCCGGCCGTGCCCGTCGCGGCCGTTCTCCGCTGACCGAGGGGGTGAGGGCATGTCGCGCCGTTCCGTCTGGCCGCGCTGGTTCGTGTCCGCCAGTGTCCTGCTGCTCGTCGGGTTCGTCGTACCGCCCGGGCCGGCCGCCGCCGAGCCCACCACCGGCGCTATCACCCTCCAGGTCGTCAGCGCCCGGACGGTGGGCCCGGCGCCGCAGATCCAGCAGGGCGACCCGGTGACCGACTACCGCTGGTTGATCACCGCGGACGACACCGGTGACCCGCACGACGCGCTGGAGCACTGCCTGCCCGCGCGGGCCGGGGTGGCGAGCGCGCCGGACTTCGCCGACCACTGCCGGTGGCCGTCCATCCGCAACACGCCCGGCGCGGTCCCGGTGGTCGCCCAGGGCGACCAGGCGAAGCTCGCCGCCGGTACGGCGCTCGACGGGCTGCCCGCCGGCCGCTACCTGATCTCGGTGACCGCCGACGGCTACAAGATCGACGGCGAGCACCTCACCGTCACCGCCGGGCAGACCACCGCGGTCAGGGTCGGCATGCAGCCGTACCCGCTGCCGCTGGGCACCGTCCGGCTACGGGTCTTCGACGACAGCGTGCCGGTCGACGGGACGTACGAGGTCGGCGCGGAGCGGGGTCTCGCAGGCTTCACCGCCCACCTCTCCGACGTGATGGGCGAGGTCACCGTCGACTACTACGGCAACCCGCTCTGCACGAAGTACAGGCACAGCGCGCCCGACACCACCCACCCGGCCGGCAGATCGTCTTCGTCGACGGCAAGCCGGTGATCGAGACCGAGTCGACCGGCTGCCGCAGCGACGGAGGAGGCGACATCGTCATCCCCAACCTCGGCCCCGACCGGTACGCCGCCCAGGTCGTCGCCCCCGGCGGGCAGAGCTGGGTGCAGACCACCACCCTGGAGGGCGGCCACGACTGGGACGTCTGGGTGCAGGAGGGGGACACCGGGTACGACACCGAGCAGAGCCTCGGCGGCGAGCCGGTCCCGTACGTCGACTTCGGCTTCGTCTCGCCGAAGGCGCTGACCGGCACGGCCGCCGGGAAGATCACCGGCGCCGTGGTGCAGGCCTACACGTACGTCGGCGGGCAGGGCGGGGTGACGCTGCCGGCCGACGGGGTGGCCGGCGCGAAGATCGCCGGCCCGGTCGCCCGCCCCTGGGTGGCGCTCTCCGACCTCGGCGACGGCGACCGGATGATCTACCTGGACCGGGGCGCGGCCGACGGCTCGTTCACCATCCCGCACGTCCCCGACGGCGACTACCAGCTGACCCTCTGGGACGGGCCGCAGGAGATGCTGCTCGACTCGTTCAACGTCACGGTCAGCGGCGGGAAGACTGTCGACATCGGGGCCAAGCCCCTCGTGGGCTGGTTCACCGAGATCACCGGCACCGTCTTCGTCGACACCAACGGCAACGGCCGGCAGGACCCGGGGGAGAGCGGCGTGCCCCGCTTCCCGATCGTGCTCAAGGAGCGCGACAACTCCCTGATGGACCAGGGCACCAACAGCGTGGTCACCGACAGCGCCGGGCACTACGCCATCAAGGAGGCGTACCCGCTGACCAAGTGGCTGGTGCTGGAGGCGTTCAACACCCGGTACAAGACCACCGGCATCACCTACCAGGCCGCCAACGAGCCGAACCCGACGACGCTGCTCGGCGCGGCGGTCGACGTCGACGTGCTGCCGATCATCGGCCTCACCGGCCGGGTCGACTGGGGGGTGAAGCCGTACCAGGGGGCGGAGAACGGCGGCATCGCCGGCACCGTCACCTACGACACCACCCGCAACGAGCTGGACCCGCAGTACGCGGTCACCGAGCCGTACCAGCCGGGCATCCCCGGCATCGAGGTCCACCTGTACGCGGTGGTCCGGGACGCCAACGGCGACCCGGTCCACGAGGAGGACGGCTCGCTCAGGCGCGGCCCGGAGCTCAACGACGCGTACACCTCGGAGACCTGGGCGCCCGGACGGGGCTGCACCGCCCGGATGTTCGACGGCCAGCCGCTCACCAACCAGCTCGCGCTGCCGGACTTCGGCAGGGACGCCGACCAGATGTGCGTCGAGGCGCCGATGATGGGCTTCCAGGCCGCGCCGACCGACAACGATCCGACCAACTTCGGGCAGACCGTCAACGGCAACTACGCGTTCGCCGACTCCAAGCTGAACCTGATCCCGCCGGGCGACCCGGCCAACCCGGCGCCCGACCACGACCTGCCCCTGTACGCGCCGCTGCCGGACGGGCAGACCCAGCCGCTGGTGCCGGACGATTACCTGGTCAGCGTGGAGAGCCCGACCAACCCGGTCGGCGGCGGGGCGATCTACCAGCCCACCCGGGAGGAGGACGTCAACGTCTTCGACGGCGACGGCTTCCTGCCGCAGGAGAACTTCCCGCCCTCGGCCGAGCAGGCCGGCGACCAGCCGACGCCGCCCGAGCCGCAGCCGGACCCGGGCGAGCCGCCGTCGCAGGGCAACGGCATCAACTCCGCCTGCGCGGGCGCGCTGCACACCGTGCACGTCACCGACCCGGGCTTCGTCGAGGGCGGAGGCAGCCCGTTCGAGGGCCAGCCGCGGCCGCTCTGCGACACCAAGCTGGTGGAGGTCCGCGCCGGCCAGGCCAGCGCGCCCAACTTCAACCTGTTCACCCCGGTGCCGCTGCCCACCCACTTCTGGGGCCTGGTCATCAACGACCTCGGTCTGACGCACGACAAGCGCAGCGCCAACTTCGGCGAGGCCGAGGGCATCCCGGACCTTCCGGTCGGCCTCTACGACTGGGCCGGGCGCCTGGTGGACACCGTGGACACCGACTTCAACGGCATGTACGAGGCGATCGAGCCGTCGACCAGCACGTACAACTGCCCGCTGCCGGCCGGCCCCTGCCCGGGCATGTACCGCTTCGTCGGCAACGACCCTGGCCAGCCCGGACACCTCAACGGCAACTACAACCCGCGCTACCGCACCATCGCCACCAACTTCCAGGCCTGGCCCGGGCTGTACACGGTGACCGACACCGCGCCGACCCAGGTCGCGGCGGTGGGCATCTCGCCCGGCTCCGGGCAGCTCGGCGCGGTGCAGTGCGACCCCGCCGGGGAGACCCCGCAGCTCTTCGCGGTCTCCCGGCCGTTCCTGCGCAGCACCGACACCGACCGCCGGGTCACCATCACCGGCGCCGGGTTCGGCGCTCGCGGCCCGGCCAGCGCGGTCCGGTTCGACTCGGCCGGCACCGACCCGACGGTGACGGTCAACTCCTGGTCCGACCGGAAGATCGAGGTGACCCTCACGGGTGGCTCGGTCGGTCCGGCCGAGGTGAGCGTGACCGCCGGCAACGGCCAGCGGACCGTCAACGGGCTCACCTTCCAGCTGCTCGGCGCCACGTACGGCACCGGCATCGGCGGTGCGGCCAACCCCCGGCTGTTCCAGGTGAAGCCGCCCGCCTGGGCGGTGCGCACCGGGGGGACCACGTACGGCTCCGTCCAGGCGGCACTGGAGGCGGCGGCCACCGCCGGCGGCATCGCGGTCGTCGCGGTCTGGCCGAACACCCCCGGCCCGGACAACCCGTCCGGCGCCTACTACGAGAACGTCGTCCTGCACTCGTCGGTGCGGCTCCAGGGCATCGGCCCCGGCGGCCGGTACCCCGACAACACCGTGGTCGCCGGGTCGGTGCTCGACGGCCGGGGCTTCGGCATCGACAACCCGACCGGGGCCGCCTGGCTGAACCTGGTCGCCTCGATCCCGCACGCCGGCCCCGCCGCCGTGCCGGACGGCGCGGTGGTCACCGTGCTGGCCCGGGCCAACCAGTTCAGCTCGGGCAACGCCGTCGCGGTGGACGGGTTCCGGATCACCGGCGGCAACCAGTCCGACTTCGCTGGCAACATCAACGACGTGACCGGCGGCGTCACCACCCCGTACGGCGCGCCGGGCGCCGTGGTCACCCAGGGCGGCGGCATCTACCTGCACGGCGCCGCCGACTACACCCGGATCACCGACAACGTCATCGCCGCCAACAGCGGCTCGTACGGCGGGGCGGTCCGGGTCGGCACGCCGTACCTGAACACCGGCAACGACCACGTCGCCATCTCCCGTAACCAGATCCGGGACAACGGCGGCACCAACCTGGCCGGCGGGATCGGCATCTTCGCCGGCAGCAACGCCTACTCGGTCGACCACAACGCGATCTGCGGCAACTTCTCCGCCGAGTACGGCGGCGGCGTCAGCCACTACGGACTGTCGTACAACGGGCGGATCGCGAACAACCGGATCTGGCTGAACCAGTCGTACGACGAGGCCGGCGGCATCATGGTCGCCGGGGAGCTGCCGTCCGACCCGACGAAGCTGTCGCCCGGCTCGGGCGCGGTGGACATCGACGCCAACGTGGTCGAGGCGAACCTGGCCAACGACGACGGTGGCGGCATCCGGATGCTCCAGGCCGGCAACGTGCCGATCTCGGTGACCAACAACCTGGTCGCCGACAACATCTCCACCCACGAGGGGGGCGGGGTGGCGCTCGACGACGCGACCGACGTGCGCTTCGTCAACAACACGGTGACCGGCAACATCACCACCGCGACCGCGGCCACGAGCACCGGCCGGGCCGCCCCCGCCGGCCTGTCCACCGCCGCCAACAGCGAACAGCTCCAGGCCACGCTGCCGGACGGGTCGCCCACCTTCAGCAAGCCGAAGTTGTTCAACAACATCTTCTGGGACAACCGGGCCGGTGAGTGGAACGGCGTCTACGTCAGCGGCATCGGCGCCGCCGACGCGCCGGCCGGCGACACCGTACGGCACTGGGACATGGGCTCCGCCGACGGGGTGGGACCGCTGACCCCGACGAACTCGCTGCTCCAGGACACCACCGGCACCACGCTCAGCGGCACCAACCGGGTCGGCCTGGACCCGCAGTTCCGCACCCCCTTCCCGGTGTCGGTGTCGATCCTGACCTCGCGCACCTTCCCGTCGTTCCGGCAGGCGGTGATCGTGCTCCAGCAGGTCCCGCTGACCCGGATGGGCGACTACCACCTGGCCGGGGCCGGCTCGCCGGCCGCCGACCTCGGGGTCGGCTCCCGCACCTACGGCACGTTCACCGTCACCGCCCCGCGGGTCGACATCGACGGCCAGGGGCGCAGCACCACGCACCCGGACGCCGGCGCCGACGAACTGCCCTGACCGCCCGTGGCGGCTGGCCACCCGCCGGCCGCCACCGACCCCGACCTAGGAGGAGATCGTGTCCGATCCCGTACGGCCGAGGAGCATCAGCCGGCGCGCGCTGCTGGCCGGCGCGACCGGTCTGGGCACCTGGGCGGTCCTGCCGGAGCGCGGTTCCGACGCGCAGCTGCGGCGGCCGGCCGCGCTGCTGCCGCGGGCCGTGCCGAACCCCACCGCGACGCTGCACCTGGCGGCCACCGACGGCTGGGTCTCCATGCCGCAGGGCTCTCCGCCGATCAGCCCGTTCTGGCCCGACCCGCTCGCCCCGCCCGACGCCGACCTCTACGTCTTCGGGTTCCGGGACGTCACCGGGCTGTCCGCCACCGAGGTCACCGCCCAGCGCGGGAAGGCGCAGATCAGCGCCCCACTGCTCGGTTTCGACCAGGAGACCGCCATCAAGATCATGCTGACGAACCTCGGCCTGTCGGTCCGCCCGGACCTCACCGACGGGCACACCGTGCACTGGCACGGCTTCCGCAACGCCATCCCGCTCTTCGACGGCGTCCCCGAACTCTCCATCTCCGTGCCGATCGGCCGGGACTTCACCTACTTCTACCGGCCGCACGACGCCGGCACGTACATGTACCACTGCCACTTCGAGGACGTCGAGCACGTCCAGATGGGGATGACCGGCATCGTCTACGTCCGACCCACCCAGAACGCCGGCACCGCCGACGTGGCCCCCGGGAAGTACGCCTACAACGACGGCGACGGCTCCACCCGCTACGACCGGGAGTTCGCCCTCATGCTCACCGAGGTGTGGGCGGAGGCGCACTACCGGGACGCGCACATTCAGACCACCGACTGGACCGACTACAAGCCCTCCTTCTTCGCCTTCAACGGCCGCTGCTACCCGGACACCCTGGTCCCGGGCGGCGACCCGCTCAGCGCGGCCGCCGGGCGGCTGCGCTACCAGCCGATCTCCTCGCTGATCACCGCCAACGCGGGGGAGCGGGTGCTGCTGCGGCTGGCGAACCTCGGCTATCAGAACCACGCGCTCACCGTCGACGGCATCGACCTGCTGGTGGTCGGCAAGGACGCCGCGCTGCTGCGCGGCCGGGACGGCAGCGCCGAGTACCAGGTGACCAACACGGTCGAGATCGGACCGGGCGAGAGCCGGGACGTCATCTTCACCGCGCCGGACGCCGGCACGTACCTGCTCTACGACCGCGACCTGATGTCACTGGCCAACGCCGGCGGCGGACGGGGCGGGCAGTTGACCGAGATCCGCGTCTCGCCGCCCGGCACGCTCGCGCGGCAGACCCGGGCGAACGCCTGAGATGGGGGTAACGATGCTTCGTCTCGACCGCGGCCGGTGGAAGCGACTGAGCGCGGTGCCGCTCGTCGCGGCCATCGTCGTCGTGCTCGTCGTCCCCGGCCCGCAGGGCGCGACCGCCGGCCCGCAGGCCGGCCTGGAGTGCGTCACCTCCGGCGACAACGCCTTCGACCTCACCGCCACCGGCGGGTACGCCGCAATGCCGGACGGCAACACCATCTACATGTGGAGCTACGCCGCGAGCGGCGGCGCGTTCCAGCTCCCCGGCCCGACGCTCTGCGTCGACTCCGGCGTCAAGGTGACCGTCGTCCTGCACAACACCCTGCCGGAGGCCACCTCGATCACCTTCCCCGGCCAGGCGCAGGTGCTCGCCGGCGGGCAGCCGGCCCAGCCGGTGACCGACGACACCGGCACGCTCACCTCGCTGACCACCACCGCGGCGGCCGGCACCGGCTCGGTGACGTACACCTTCACCGCCGGCCCGCCCGGCACCTACCTCTACCAGTCCGGCACCGACATGCAGAAGCAGGTGCAGATGGGTCTGTACGGCGCGCTGGTGGTCCGCCCGCGCGGGCACCCGGACCGGGAGAACGACCGGGCCGACTCGGCGTTCGATCCCGACCACGAGTACCTCTACCTGCTCGGCGAGATCGACCCCGACCTGCACCTGGCGGTCGAGCGGAAGCGGGCGTACGACTTCACCAGGTACAAGGCCCGGTACTTCACCATCAACGGCCGCAGCATGCCGGACACCATCGCGCCGAACCACGCCGACTGGCTCCCCGCCCAGCCGTACGGGGCGCTGATCCACATCCGCCCGTACGACCCGGTGAGCAACGCGAAGCCGGCGCTGATCCGCTACCTCAACGCCGGGTCGGTCAGCTACCCGTTCCACCCGCACGGCAGTGACGAGCAGCTGATCGCCCGGGACGGTCGGCCTTCGCAGGGCCCCGGCGGGCAGGACCTCTCCTTCTCCAACTTCCTCATCGACGTGGCGCCCGGACAGACCGTGGACACGTTGATGATCTGGAAGGACGCCGAGCACTGGGACGCGGACAGCAACCCGATCCCGGTGCCGCTGCCCTCGTTGCAGGACCAGATCGTCGGCCCCGGGCCGGAGACCTGGTTCGCGGAGAACCCGTACCTCGGCGGGGTCCCGGGCGAGCTGCCGCCGGGTGTGGTGCAGAACAACCAGTGCGGCGAGTACTACCACGTCGCGCACAGCCACGCGCTGGAACAGGCCACGAACTACGGGGCGAGCTTCGGCGGCATGATGACGCTGATCCGCATCGACCCGCCCGCCGGGTGCCCGGCATGACATGGCAGGGGAGGGCGACGATGAGACTGTCCCGTACGCCTCGGCTGGTCGCCGGGTTCGCGGCGGCGCTGCTGGCGCTGGGGCGTACGGCTTCGTGGCGACGTTCCAGCCG
>NZ_JAEVHJ010000153.1:0-14773 GCF_016802855.1 Micromonospora sp. ATA51
TCAGCGAGACCGTCATCCGATTCGTCATGATCCAGCTCAAGGCGCGGGGCCTGGTTTACGGCCAGCCGGGTCGAGGTGTGTACGTCAGCAAGAGGGACTGACCCGGCCGCCCGCTCATCACCTGCTCATTCGTGGACGCCAGGTGCTCACATAATCCGCATTAATGCGACCTCACCCGCGCCGTCGCCCCCAGGACGTGTCGGCGCAGGTCCTGGGAGCGGGCGGCGTAGCGGTGGGCGAACAGCAAGCCGCCGCCGGCCACCCCGTACCGCGGGTTTCCGCACGAAGCGAGTGATGCGGTAGGCGTCAGCTGAGTGTTGGGAAGAGTTGCGTACCACGAAGCCATGGGTCACGGGAGCGGCCCGACCGCGAACGCTCCGACGGCAACCCGCTCAGCTGCGAGGAGCGCCTGCGGTTCCTGGCCAACCGCAGCTTCACTAGCAGCGCGGCCGCGCCGGGATGACGCACGACCGAACCGGGGGATATTGGGTGGGTACGTCACCAGCCCGCTCGGTAGTTTTGGCGGGTGCCCCCACAGATTCCGCATCCCGAGCCCGGTGTCCCGGACACGAGGGGGCCGATGCGGTACGTCTGGTGGCTGGTTCGCTGCCAACCCTGGCGGGTGCTGCGCGGCACCGTGGTCGGCACGGCGTGGATGATCGGGCTGTCGGTCCGGCCGTACCTGGTCTCCCGCGCCGTCGACGACGGACTGCGCGCGCACGACCCCCGAGCCCTGCTGCTCTGGGTCGCGGCAATCGTCGTCGCGGGGGCGGGGCTGTCGTACCTGGGCATCATGCGGCACCGCACGATGACCTTCGTCCGAGAGGACGCTACAGCCCGCTCCGCAGCGGTCCTGCTGCGCCAGTTGTCCCGGATCGGCGCGGTGCTGCCGCGCCGGCTCGCCGCGGGGGAGGTCGCCACGGTCGGCGGCTCCGACATCGGCTACACGTCGCAGGTGCTGACGATGACCGGCCCGGGCGTCGGCGCTGTCATCGCGTACGCGGTCATCGCCGTCGTGCTGTGGTCGGTCTCCCCGTTGCTGGCGCTGTGCGTGCTGCTGGGCGTGCCGGCGATCGCGCTGATCATCGGACCGCTGCTGCGCCGCCTCGAACGGGCGGAGTCCGTATACCGGCACCAGCAGGGCGTCCTCACCACCCGGGCCGGCGACATCGTGGCCGGGCTGCGGGTGCTGGCCGGGGTCGGCGGCCGCGGCCTGTTCGCCCGCCGGTACGCCGCCCGCTCCCAGGACCTGCTCGCCGAGGGCTACCGGGTCGGTGCCGTCTACAGCTGGATCGACGCGTTGACGGTCGCCATACCGGGGCTGTTCCTCGCGGCCGTGGTGTGGCTCGCGGCCCGGATGGCGGTCGCTGGCGACATCACGGTCGGGCAGATGGTCGCCGTCTACGGATACGTGGCGACGCTCATCGTGCCGGTCTGGTTCCTGCTGGAGGGCAGCTACGGGGTGATCCGGGGCCGGGTCGCCGCCCGCCGCATCATCGCCCTGCTCAACCTGACCCCGGACCACGTCGGCGGCCCGACCCCGCAGGACGTGGGCGGGCTGGGAAACGTACCCGGTGCCCGCCGGCCGCTAGCCAGGTCCGCGCCGGTACGGCCCGCGGACCTGTACGACCCTGCTTGCGGACTGACCGTGGGCGACGGTCGGCTGGTCGGCGTCGCCGCCGACGACCCGGCCGAGGCCATCGCCCTGGCCGACCGGCTCGGACGCTATGTCGTCAGCGACGTGACCTGGGGCGGCGTGCCGCTGACCGGGATCGCACTCGACCAGGTACGCGCCCGGATCCTGGTCGCCGACCACGACTCCTACCTCTTCGCCGGGACCCTACGGGACATCCTGCGTGCCCGGGAGGCGAGCGCCGACGGCCGGGCGGGGAACGGCGGCACCCTCGCCCGGGAGGGAGGCGCTGACCACCGGGTCACGGCGGCCCTGCGTATCGCGTCGGCGGAGGACGTCGCCGACGCGCTGCCGGTCGGGCTCGGCACCCCGATCGACACCCGGGCCCGCACACTCTCCGGCGGCCAGCGCCAACGGGTACGGCTGGCCCGGGCGCTGCTCGCCGAACCTGAGGTGCTGATCCTCATCGACCCGACGTCGGCGGTGGACGCGCACACGGAGGCGCGGATCGCCGAGCGGCTGCGCGCTGCGCGGGCTGGGCGGACCACCATCGTGCTCGCTACGTCACCGTTGCTGCTCGGGCACGCCGACACGGTCGCGCATCTGAGTGAGGGTCGGATCGTCGCCACCGGCACGCACGCCGAACTGCTCGAACAGGACCGGGGCTACCGGCAATTGGTGGCCCGGGGCAGCGACGCCCTCGACTCCGAAGACTTCACCGGGCCCGAGGGGGCGTTGCGGTGAGCCGGCTGCCAGTAGCGGACCGCGCCGCCGTCCGACGGGAGATGCTGGACCTCGTCGGCCGGGACCGGCGCGCGGTCCTGGTCGTGCTGGTGCTGCACGGTGCCGCCGCGATCGCCGGACTCGCCGCGCCGTGGCTGCTCGGCACAATCGTCGACCAGGTTGCCGCCGGCGCGCGCGTCGCCACCGTGGACCGCTTGGCGGTGGCGATCGGCGGATGCGTTCTGGTGCAGGCGCTGCTCTCCCGGTACGCCCAGTACGCCGGTCACCGGTTCGGGGAGCGGGCGGTTGCGCGGCTACGCGAGGAGTTCATCCGCAAGACGCTCGGCCTGCCCGTCTCCGTCGTCGAGCGGGCCGGCTCCGGGGACCTCGCCACCCGCAGCTCCGTCGACGTGTCAACCGTCGGGACCACCGTCCGCGACGTCGTGCCCACCATCGTCATCGCATCGGCGCAGCTGACGCTGCTGTTCGGGGCGATCTTCCTGCTGCACCCGATGCTCGGCCTGGTCGCGCTGGCCGGGCTGCCGCCGATCTGGGCGGCGAGCCGCTGGTACCTGCGACGGGCCAGCTCCGCCTACCTCGCCGAGGGCGCCGCCACCGCGGAGCTGACCGAGACGCTGACCACCACCGCCGAGGGCGCGCGCACCGTGGAGGCGCTGCGCCTCACCGACGACCGGATCGTCCATGGCACCGAGCGCATCGCCCGGGTGTGGACCACCCGACGGGCGACGCTCGCGCTGCGGACCGTGTTCTACACCGTGGTGGAGGCCAGCTATCCGTTGCCGATCGCCGCAGTGCTGCTGGTCGGCGGATTCTTCCTGTCCAAGGGGATGGTCTCGCTCGGTGAAGTGGTCGCCGCCGCGCTCTATCTCCAGCAGGCGATCGAGCCGTTGGACCGAATCCTGCAGTGGACCGAACAGGCGCAGCGCGGCTTCGCGTCATTCGCTCGCGTGCTCGGCGTCGGCCAGGTGCCACCGGAGCCGCCCGGCAAGGCGTCCGCGCCACCAGGGGAGCGGCTCGTCGTGCGCGGCGCCCGATTCTCGTACACCGACGGCCACGACGTCCTGCACGGCATCGACCTGGAGGTACGGCCCGGCGAGCGGCTGGCCGTCGTCGGCCCGTCGGGCGCCGGGAAGTCCACCCTGGCCCGGCTGCTGGCCGGGATCGACGCGCCGCGACACGGCGTGGTCAGCATCGGCGGCTGCCCGGTCACCGACCTGGATCCCGCCGAGCGCCGCCGCCGGATCGCCCTGGTCACCCAGGAACACCACGTATTCATCGGCTCGGTGCGCGACAACCTCGCCTTCGCCGCGCCGGACGCGTCCGACGACCAGATGCGAGCCGCGCTGGTCGCCGTCGGCGCCGACTGGTACGCCGAGCTGCCCGACGGCCTCGACACGGAACTCGGCGACGGGGCCAGGCAACTCGGGGCGGCCGATGCGCAGCAGCTCGCGCTGGCCCGGCTGGTGCTCGCCGACCCGCACACGCTGATCCTCGACGAGGCGACCGCCGCGCTCGATCCGACCACCGCCCGACGTACCGAGCGCGCGCTGGCGGCCGTGCTCACCGGCCGGACCGTCATCGCGATCGCGCACCGGCTCAACACCGCGCACGACGCCGACCGGGTCGCCGTGATGGAGGACGGCCGGATCACCGAACTCGGCAGCCACGACGAACTCGTCCGCGCCGACGGGGCCTACGCCTCCCTCTGGCGCTCCTGGCACAGCTGAGAGGTCCGTGCAGCAACGCCCGGGCCGGCTCGCCGTCGCGCCCTGCTCGCCCGATTTCCTGCAGGTAGCTGTCCGTTGTGCAGTCTTCCCTGACGCCCGCACTGAGCAGCGGCAACAGCTCGGCACGCGCGACAGCGACGTCCGATAGCTACGCGGGCGGGTTGCGTCCCGCAGGGTGGGTAGAAGCTAACTGGCTTCGACGTGCGGCGGTTCCCATGATCAGCCGGGGTCACCAACCAGCCGCCACAGGTTGAAGATCAAGCTAAGTCACTGTTGACGTACCGAAGGGCGCCGCCGCGAAGTAACGCTTCGACCATCGTCAACGCGCTGGTCAGGCTCGCGCTGCCCCAGTCAGTCCGTGACATCATTGCGCCCATGGGGAAGCAGCAGGACGTCGGCGGGCCTGATCGTCACAGCGGGTCAGGTACCACCGCCCACCGTGCGATCGGTGGGAGCGTCGACGCGCGGCTCGCCGTCGCGCAGGACCCCGCAACGCCACAGATGACCCTCATCGACTTAGCGTCCGACCCGTCGGCTGTGGTCCGTAAGGCGGTCGCGGCCCGGACCGACGCACCCGCGCAGGCACTGCGACCGCTGACCCGGGACCCTGATCGTCAGGTCCGGGAGGCCGTGGCAAGAAACCCTTCGACCTCGGTCGCCAATCTCTTGCGTCTCGTCAAAGACGCCGACCGGTGGGTCCGCTGGGCGGTCGCCGGCAACCCGGCTTGCGACGAGTCGGTTCGCCGGGTGATGTCAGAGGCACCCGACAAGGAGCTTCGTGGCCTCCTCGCGGAGATGCGGGAGTTGGAGCCCGATCTGGCCGCCAGGCTGATCGACGACGTCTCACCCGAGGTACGGGAACGACTCGCCACCCACACCCACGACCCCGACGTGATCACCGCCCTGATGGCCGATCGCACCGCACGGGTACGCAAGGGGGTCGCCCGCAACCCGCGGACCACCGCCGAGCAGCGCAGCACGCTTGCCCAGGACCCCGTAGTCGACGTCCGTGCCGCGCTGGTCCGCGCGGTCCAGCTGGACGAGGCGGATCTGGAACGCCTGGTTGACGACCGTTCGGTGCAGGTCCGACTGGCGATGGCAACATCCGAGGTCATCCCGCCGCACATCCGGCGGGCCCTCGAGCGCGACCCCGACGATACGGTTGCCGGCGCGGCGCGGGGTTTCCGCCCGGCGTCTGGCAACTCCCCAGTGATACGGGCTCCACGCGTCGGTCACCGGCCCTCCGGGACCGACCCAGGTCGACCGGGCGGCGCCGCACGCTAAGGCCGCGGCATCTCTGCCACGGCCCATACCGGGCGGGCACGTCCCGCCACGGCGAACCTACCCTGGTCCGCCACCGGGTTCCGTCGATCAACTGCCGTCTCGTCCATTTCCGCAGACGACCCCGTCAAGGCCCGTGGTTGAGTCACGGTTCAGGTGAGGGTGCTCGATCACCCGGATGACGCCAGCATGGCTGCGGGCCCGCGACGCACAGGTTGAAGATCAAGCTAGGGGGCGCTCAGGCGGTACGGCGCCGCCACAGACGGGTGGTAGAGCGCGTCACCGGCCAACGCCACATCCACACCGTCAACGTCGCCGTCAAGCAGGTATGCGCGAGACCCTGCCCGCCGGTCCAGGCCGACGCCCAGAATGGCGGCGGGAGGACATGGCCCGCCTCGGCTTCGAGTCGCGCCCAGAGGACGATCGCGTCCTCGGCCGTGACCAGTCGCACCTCCGGCACCAGCGGCACCGGGGCCAGCCGGACGCCGGTCGATGCCGGCGGTCCCGGCCGCGTACTCGGGGGCGGACAGCGCTTGCAACACCAGCGGTTTGAGGCCGGGAAGGACCGCGGTGTCGAAACGGACCGGCATTCGCCGGTCCGTGGTCTCAGCCACCGCCGTGGCGACGGGCGAGGCCTCGTCGCCCACGGCTTGGCGGAGTCAACGTCAGACCAGACGGATGTTCGCGGCCTGAAGGCCCTTCTGGCCCTGCTCGACGTCGAACTCGACCCGCTGGTTCTCTTCCAGGCTGCGGAACCCGCTCGATGAGATGGCCGAGAAGTGGGCGAAGACGTCAGCGCCGCCACCATCCTGTGCGATGAAGCCGAAGCCCTTGTCCGCGTTGAACCACTTGACTGTGCCGAGTGCCATGTCTTCTCCTTTGAGTAGCGGATGGAGCCACGTACGGGCCCTCGGTTGCCGCCGCTGCCGGTCCGGAAGAACCGGCAGGACAAAAAGCGCCTGGCGGGTTAGATATCCACCAGGCGCTGGCAAAGTATGCGACAAACCGAAGGTTGCAACCCGGTGAGGCTAGCACGGGCGCGCCGCGCGGTGCCTTCACTGTCAGCGCTGACCGCGCCGGCTACCAACCCGCGTGCCGGAAGAGAACGCCGCCGCGCCCCGTGTCGCGGACGTGGTTTCCGCGGCACTCGCCCGACGACTTTCCGAGCCTCTCCCGCGCGTTGCGCTGGCGGTCGATCCGCCCGTCGCTGTGCCCGGATTCGGGCGCCGCGTGGCGCTGTGGCCTCGTCCGTGATGTGACGCCGTCGTTGCTACGGGAGGCGTCACGAAGCGGCGCTCGCCCGGGGCGAGTTCGGTGAGCAGCGAGTCACCGGGCCCAAGCCGAGTGATCGTCGGGTTGATGCCGGCTTGGCGGGTGAGGTCGCGCACGTCGGTGACCTGGTCGTCGGTCATCAGGGTGACAACGGTGCCGCTCGCTCCGGCACGCGCGGTCCGCCCCGAGCGGTGCAGGTATGCCTTGTGCTCGGCGGGCGGGTCGGCGTGGATCACGAGAGCCACATCGTCGACATGGATACCGCGCGCCGCGATGTCGGTCGCGACGAGCGTGCGGGCATCGCCGGCGGAGAACGCCGCCAGATTGCGGGTGCGGGCGTTTTGCGCCAGGTTGCCGTGCAGTTCCACGGCGGGCACACCCGAGGCGACCAGTTGACTGGTCAGCTGCTTGGCGCCCCGCTTCGTGCGAGTGAACACGAGCGTGCGCCCCGGGGCGGCCGTCAGGTCGATCAAGACGGGGAGCCGGTCATCGTGACGCACCCGGAGCACGTGGTGGGTCATCGCGGCGACCGGGGACATCGCCGAGTCGACGCTGTGGGTGACTGGGTTGGAGAGGTATCGCCGCACGAGGACGTCGACGCCCGCGTCGAGCGTCGCCGAGAACAGCAGCCGCTGGGAGCGGGGCGGTGTCGTGTCGAGGAGTCGCCGTACGACCGGCAGGAAGCCCAGGTCGGCCATGTGGTCCGCCTCGTCGAGCACCGTTAACTCGACGGCGTCGAGGATTGCGTGGCCGGTCGACACGTGGTCGGCGAGCCGGCCGGGACAGGCGATGAGGATATCGACCCCGGCACGCAGTGCACTGACCTGTGGCCGCGCGCTCACCCCGCCGAAGATCGTCAGGGTCCGCAGCGACAGCGCGGTGGCCAGCGGTGCGATCGTCGCTTCGATCTGGGTCGCCAGCTCGCGAGTGGGCGCCAGGATGAGCGAGCGCGGGCGGCCGGGCAGCCGTGGAGACGCGGCGGCCGAGAGCCGGGCGAGGACCGGAAGAGCGAAGGCGTATGTCTTGCCCGATCCCGTGCGGCCCCGACCGAGCACGTCGCGTCCGGCGAGTGAATCCGGGAGCGTCGCGGCCTGGATCGGGAATGGCGTGCTGATGCCCGCCTGCTCGAGCGCGGCGACCAGGCGGCCGGGCACGCCGAGGTCAGCGAAGGAGGTGGGTGTGACAAGGGGTGTCTTGCTGGGGCGGCGTGCCGCCATGGGAGTCTCCGAACGTGGAAGGGGTCGCCCTGCACGGCGCTGACCGATTGGTCGCGGCGCGTGGTGGTCGACGTCAGATGCAGGCCGTGGTCGGAACCGGCGGGCGGCTTGATCAATTCTACCCACACCCCAGCCCAAGCCGTACACGATGGTTGTTTTGGGTTAGGGTTTCGCGGGCGAAGCGAAACGGATCCGTCACCCACGGCGAGCACACCGGATCCACCCCGCTCATTTTCCGCACCCGGCTTGCATGTGCAAGCGGGCGAATCGCGCGTTGGCGCGCAAACTCTGGAGCAACTGTTGATTGATGTAACCATGCATGACTCAAATCCATTCCGTGAAGCACCGGGATCGGATGCGCCTTGCGACCACATGCCTGCCGTCGACGTGAATTCGGCTGCGATGACCCGCCTGCGCACCCCGTTCGCTGTTGACGGTGACGCCGACGGAAGCCGGCGACCGCGCCCATCGCCGCTCGTTTAGGCATCACGACGCCACGGAGCCCAGCCGGTAAGGGCGACCACGCGTGTTCCGTTCGACGCGTCGCAGGTATCGAGTTCATGTGCAGGTGGATCAGCGCGTCTCCACGACCGGACCATCGGATGGGGCGGTGGCGGTGGACCGCCGCTCGGCCGTACCCGCATACATCGTCGTGTCGGCCATCCCGATCAACGTGTACCCGGTCGATCCTGCTGCCGCGACCCGCGACCGCCGCACCCATCGTGACCCCGGTCGGGGTGGTTGCCCCAGTGCAACCAGCGCGGTGTAGGCGCCGCCCGTCTCGGCCGGGGCGATGTGAGTCGAACAGCTCCTGACATGACCTGCTTGGGGCCTGATTGGATGGGTGGGAGGTATGTGCGTCGAGGCGGTCAAACGTGGCCGCTCAGAAAGGCATACGCGCGGCGTCGCGGACGCTGCGCTCCGCGGGTGCGTTCTGCGCCGACCCGGTCAGGCCTTCCGACTCTCGTCCACAATCCCTTGGTTTCCCGATCACGCCGACCGCCTTCTCAAGATCATTATGGTTCGTCTGCGTGCACGCGCTGCTATACGATCAGCAGGTGAGAATCGAGCGTCACTGGTGGAATGGGGACCGGAGTTTGCGGGGGCGTCGCGACGTCTATATCCGCAGCGACGGCCAGCGATGGGAAGTGGAGGCGCAGACCGGCGGCATCGCCGGCCGGTCGAAGTTACACGCCTGTCCGAGTCGGACGTCGGCGCAGATCCTCGCCGATGCATGGCTGGGTGTTCGTCCGGACTGGCGGGAACTGGTGCCCTGACGGCGAACGTCAGGAGCACTCCCGGCAGACCTCCCGGCCGTCGGGCTGCGCGGCGAGCTGACTGCGGTGGTGCACCAGGAAGCAACGCGGGCATCGGAACTCGTCCGGCTGCATCGGCACGACCGCCACGGTGAGTTCCTCGCCGGACAGGTCCGCGCCAGGCAACTCGAACTTCTCGGCAGCCTCGGCCTCGTCGAGGTCGACTCTCGGTGACTGCGCCGCCGCGCCGCGCGCCTTGAGTTCCTCCAAGCCGTCGTCTTCAACCTCAACCGCCGGTCGGCGCGGTGCGTCGTAATCGATGGGCTTGCTCATCGTGATGGCCTCTCCGGCTTGGTCCATGGGTGTCACGACGGTAGACCGCGCGGGTCATGTCGTGGCGCTCAAGAGAGCCGTGGAAGGGTAGCGCTCGCCCATGAAGGCGAGGGGCACCATAAGCAGTGATTGCCATTTCAACGGAGAATGACTCCGCACTCCCCCGGCCATGGCCGGTCCCGAAGGGCACTGGGAGGGACCGCAGGTCAAGGTACGACGATGCGAGCAGCGCAGCGGGGCCCAACGCCATTCAGCGCCGTTCAACGCGCCCCGCTGCTCCCGCTCTGCCCCCTGCCACCATCGCCGCGGACACCGGAAGCCGTGTACCGACGAAAGCTCCACCAACGGATCAGCCGCTTCGGCGGTTACCCCACTGGCGCGGGCTCTGGACCGAGCCCCGGCCGCCGGGGCGCTGACCCTTTCCATATGGTTGAGGCGAGGCCACCTTGCCCTTCGCGCGTCGGACAGCCCGATTTGCGTAAACGGCAACCTCGTCGGTCTCGGTCTCGGCCGTGGTTGGCCTGTCGGCATCCTCGGCGTGGACGTCTTGAGCCGGCTCAGGCTCCAGCATCGTATCTCCCTGGATTCGTGGGGTGCCCTGCGGACCGTCGCCAGCCGGCGGACGCGGACTGCTCGACGCCCGGTGGGGGCACATTGACGATATCGCAAGGCCGAGCCCGTCCGATCGACGGTCCGTAGGCCCAGCGCGGGTGGCGACCGCCGTTAGATCTGCGGCAGCCGATACGCGAACGAGAGCTGACCGGAAGGGCCACCCAACCGCCCGACTGATCTTCAAACTGCCGAGCTCACTGCCCGCCGTTTGCGACTCAAGAATCGAGGCGTAGAAACCAAAAACCGCAGGCCAACGGCCTGCGATGAAGATCGGAGCTGCTCATTAGGAAACCGATGCTCTATCCCCTGAGCTACGAGGGCGCGAGGGCCCAGCCTACCTGCCAGGGGGTGCTCACGAGTAGCCAGGAGTGCCCGCCGGTGCTCACGGATGCCAGGCGTCCCGTGCTCCGACCGATGGAGCGCACATGGAGCACACCGGTCGGCACCAGACGCGGGCATGTCCATGGCTGCCCGGCCGTGGCCACCGCTGCCCAAATGTACCCATGACTCACCGAGCGCTTTTCGAGCATGGCAGAGAGTGCAGTTGCTCGGCCGCCGCCGTCCGTCGATCTTGCGGTTTGCCGGGTAGAGGACGACCGCGATCCCGGCGGTCGTTCGGCATCGGACTCCGGATCAGAAGGTTAGGGGTTCGAGTCCCTTCGGGCGCACAGCTGCTACGCATCACCAAACACCTCACCGACGTACGAACATCACCGATCCGATGACCGGAGACGCCACGCCGGCTCCCAGCCGTCCATACGACGGCGAGCGAGTCGGACCCACTACCCGCTTCCCGCTGGCGTGATGCTGAGCCCTGGAGTGGGTACGACAAACGGTCCCTCTGGTGGAGAAGGACCGTAAGGCGATGAGATCAGGCAGCGTCCGTTTGCCGTTAGCGCTGGTGGTTCTGGTTGTGCCGGAGGGCTTCTTCGAGCTGGTCTTCGAGAATGATTATCCGGCAGGCGGCTTCCAGGGCGGTGCCTTGGTCAACCATCTCCCGGGCCCGCGCGGCAAGGCGCAACTGGTAACGGGAGTAGCGGCGGTGGCCGCCGGCCGACCGGAAGGGGGTGATCAGCTTTGCCTCGTCGAGGCGACGCAGAAAGTCCTGCGAGGCACCGGTGATCTCCGCGGCGCGGCCCATCGTGTAGGCGGGGTAGTCGTCGTCACCGAACATGTCGTCGGGTTGGGCCATACACGTACCTCTCCATGACGAGGGCCCCGGCGCTTTCCACGCCGGGGCCCGGGGTTACGGGTCAAAAACACCTCTACCGACAGGTTCGTCGGGTTGTCGTATCCGCACCTGCCGCCGTCGGCGGTTTGGGGTGCGAGGATCGCATAAGCGTGACCGGAGACCACCTCTCGTTCGATGGAAACTGCGGTGTCCGGCTCCAGAGTTGAACTGCGTCCTGGAGACGGGCGATCCAACGGTGTTCGGGCCCTCCCTTTCCTCTGCTTCCAATTTCTGTGGTGCTTGTCGTGCTGCCCGCCGGTGTCGGAGCCCCACGCGACTTCATGGCCCCGTCCACGTGCGACGGATTGTCCTGCCAGGCGAGCCCTGAACCAGCATCGGCCCACCTGCTTGCCCTGACCTGGAATTACGTCAAGGTCTTACTTTCCACTCCCACGTGCCTTACCTTGCCTTGCTGCGTGCGGTGATCAGCACTTCCACCGCTGTGCCGAGCGAGCCACGACATGTGTCCGGGGCCCTGTGTAACGCTCGGCCTGTCTCGTCTGCGTCTTCGATGATCTCTGCTGTCAACGACAGGAACACTAGCCAGGCGCGGCGGGAATGTCTAGTGGTTCGGACCTAGATTTTCTGGACGGCCGTCCCTGCTTTCAGCAGCGCATCGACGGTTGTCCCGACGGCTGGTAGCAACCGCCGTCCTGCTTGGGTGGAGCTACGTCACCGCGGTACTCGGCCGCCTCGAATTGCGCACCGGGGGGGTGTTCGCTGCTCAACGCCGGCCACGTGCCACCGCTGCTCGTCCGCGACGGCGACACCCAGGAACTGCCGCTACCCGGAACTTCCCCTGGGCATGTTCCCCGGGATCGGCTACCGCGCCGGCGAGATCACGCTGCGACCGAGAGACCGCTTGGTCGTGGTCACCGACGGCATGCGCGAGCGCAAGGCCGCCGGCCTGGACCTACCCGCAAAATTGCGGGAGATGACCGGTCTGCATCCGCGTGAGGCCGTCCGGTCGCTGGCCGACGCCGTGCTCGAGGTGGCCGGACCGGTCTTGGCCGATGATGCCGCCCTGCTGATCCTCGACTGGCACAACGGGCACAGCGAGGAACGGAGTGCCGACGCCGGTGCCGACCAGGCGCGGACCAGCGCGGCGCTGCCGGACTGACTATCCGCCGGCCACACCGTCGGTTGACGGCACGTCAGCCGCGGGCCACCTCGACGCTGTCATAGACATCGATGGCCCGATCCACTGACGTAATGCTCAGGACGCTGCGCACAGCGGGGTGCACCGCGGCGAGGCACAAACGGCCGCCGACGTCACTCAACGTCTTGAAGCCAGGAGCCGCGCTCGCAAACCTTTAACGAGCGAGCACAGGAACATGCCGTTGCGACCGGCATCCAAGGGAGGAGCACGTAAGACCGCCGGGTAGGCGGCGGGAGTCTCACCCGCCGCCCCCCACAGATCCGTACGTGACAGTCTCCCGTCATACGGCTCTTGTCGTCCTGATCATCTAGAAGGCGTTGACCCATGCCCAGTGGGCGAAGGCTTTCGGGTACTGGTCGATGATGCGCTGCCAGCCCGCCTTGGCCTTCTTGAAGGATCGAACTCGTTTGAACTTGTGGCGCAGGAACCGCATCAGGTAGGCGTTGATGCGTTGCAGGAACGGATACAGTGCGGAGCGGTTGAACCGCCCGTAGTACTGCATCCAGCCGCGCACAATCGGGTTGATCCACCGTGCGAGGTCGGCGAGGGTCTGGCCGGTTTTGCGGTCCAGTCGCCATCGGCGAACTGTCCCACTGATCTTCTTCAGGGCTTCCTTGCTGATCGCGGGCGCGAACGACGTGAAGGTCTTGCTCTCACGTTCGTTACGCGCGCCCCTGGCGCGAAACGTGTATCCAAGGAACGTGAACGCGGTGTGCTCATATGTTGCGCGCCGGTTCACGTCCTTGCAGTACACGATCTTGGTCTTGTCGGGATGCAACCGCAGCCCGACCTGAACCATCCTGTCCGCGATCGCCTCGACCAGGCGCTCGGCCTGGCCTCGGTTTACGCAATGCACCACCGCATCATCTGCATACCTTTCGAACGGGACACCCGGATGCTCCCGGGCCATCCACGCGTCGAACGCATAGTGCATGAACAGGTTCGCCAACACGGGTGACACCGCGGAACCCTGTGGAGTCCCCCGGTCTCGCCGCTGCAAGGTCCCGTCAGGTAGCTGTAGCGGCGCGACCAGCCACCGCTTGACATACAGCACCACCCACGGAACATCGGTGTGAACCTGCACCGCCTTGACCATGAGAGCATGATCGACGCTATCGAAGAACTTCTCGACGTCCAGGTCGATGACCCAGTTGAAGTCCCAGCAGCGTTGCCGGCATGCTCCCACCGCGTCCAGCGCCGACCTTCTCGGCCGATATCCGTAGGAATCTGGATGGAAGATCGCTTCGACCTTCGCCTCCAGCCTGCGCGATACCACCGTCTGGGCGATCCTGTCCGCGACAGTTGGCACCCCTAAAACCCTGGTGCCACCGCCATGCGATTTCGGTATCTCCACCGCCTTCACCGGAGGCGGAAAATAGGACCCCGACGACATCCGATTCCAGATCCGATACAGGTTGTTCTTCAGATCCGACTCGAACTCCTCGATAGTCACTCCATCCACTCCGGCTGCGCCCTTATTGGCCTTCACCTGCCGGTAAGCCTCCCACACTTCCTGCTTGGAGATCTCAAACGGCTTGCCTTCCGATGACTTCTGTCTATCCACGTGACTCCTCCCGGGAACGCCGGTTGATCAGACGAACAGACCACGAACGACCCGACCCCTTCGCTCCACCGCCGTTACAGCGGCTTCACCACTACTACGAGCCGGTCCGCCAGCACGCTCGGCGACGGTACTCAATCCCTCACGGTTTGCGCCGCTGGAGAGACTCCCTGTCGCCACCCGGAGGCAGCAGTATCCGAGCGCGCCTTCCCCTGTTCCATACGAGAGCAGCAGACCAGGCTCACGTCGCCATCCATGCCGGACACCACCTGGCCAGCAGATCGGGCACCCGCCAGATTCATCCCGGGATTGCATTGGATACCCCGGTTTCGATGCCACCTCATAAACTAACGACACCTCATCGACGATCGTCTTCCTGATCCCCACCTGACGCATCTCGTGCGCCTTTTCCACATCGCTCACCACGACGGTCTTCAGCCAACGCAGCATGTGGTGGTTTGAAGCCTCCCCCCGGCGGGTTCAGCCAGTGGAAGCATTTGCCTCGACGAGTTCGGTGAATATCTCGGAGGGCTTCTTCCAACCGTGGATCTTACGCGGTCGGTTGTTGATCTCGGAAGCGACCATCGCGAGGTATTTCGGGTCGGAGGTGATGGGGACGCCCTTGGGGAAGTACTCGCGCAGGATCCGGTTGGCGTTCTCGTTGCTGCCACGTTGCCAGGGTGAGTGCGGGCGGGCGAAGTAGACCGGCAGTCCGGCGGCGGTGATCCGGGCGTGTCCGGCCATCTC
>NZ_JAEVHJ010000154.1:0-14691 GCF_016802855.1 Micromonospora sp. ATA51
ACCGCCGGGGTGCCCCCACCCACGGGACGGTCCACCCCAAACCGGACAGCACCCGCGCGGGCGGGCGGGAGGCGCGCGTGGGGGCGGCCTGGCCTCTTCAGGGCGACCCGGACACCAGGGACATCCGCCCCCAACGTTCCGCCGCCCGCGTCGAGCTACGGACGGTCACCCTCGCTCGGCCGGCCAACCATCCCATCGCCCCCTTTGCTCTGCTTCACCACAGGCAACAGGCACGGCCGGTAACTGTTGCGTCCGTTGAAGCAGAGCAAAGCGGGGGTGGTGGGTGGTCGTCGGTCGGCGCGGTCGAGTCGGAGATGCCTGGTCAGGGGTCTGCGACGGGTCGGGAAGGCGAACAATCTGGCGCCTTCACCAGGAAACCGGTCACTGAGCGTCGGCGGTGGGTTCGGCCGTAGGCCGTCACGCTCCGTTCGTGGTGCGCGGCGGCTCGGGCATTGCGGCCGGGTCGGGACGGACCTGGACGGACGCCCGATCCGCCGCCTCGGCGGCCGGTTGACGCGGCACGGCCGGTTGCGCCGGCTCGGTGGGCCAGCGGATCTCCGGGGCGCGGTGGAACCTGATCCCGGCCCGGTGCCAGCGCGGGCCGTGGCCGGCCAGCCGGTCCCGGAACCCCGCCCAGTCGTGGGTGGCCCGAGGTGACCAGGCCAGCTCGGCGAGGGCGGGCAGCCGGGGCAGCAGCATGAACTCGATCTCCGCCAGCGAGGTGACCGACTCGGTCCAGAGCGGCGCCTCGACGCCGATCACGGCCTCCGCCGGTACGTCGGCGAGGTGCGTCCCCGGATCCCAGTCGTACGACCGCCGTACGTCGATCAGGCCGGCCCAGTCGTGCCCGATGGGGGTGTCCGGGGCGTACTTCATGTCGAAGTAGGCGTGGTTGCCGGGGGAGAGGATCAGCCGGGCGCCCCGGCGGACCGCCTCGGCCACCACCGGGTCGTCGCCGTCGGTGCCCCACCACTGGAGCACCCGCCCGTCGAGGTGCGCGGCCGGGGCGAGCTGGTGCCAGCCGACGACGGTCTTCCCGGTGGCGGCCACGATCCGCTGCGCCCGCTCGACGAAGCCGGTGTACGCCTCGCCCTTCACCTTGAACGCCTCGTCGCCGCCGATGTGCAGCCACGGCCCGGGGGTCAGCGCGGCCACCTCGCCGACCACGTCCGCCACGAAGTCGTACGTCCGCTCGTCGGCCGGGTCCACGTAGCTGAAGCCGACCTCGGTGCCGGTGTACGGCGGCGGCGCGACCTTGTCCGGCGCCAGCTCCGGGTACGCGAGCAGCGCCGCGTTGGTGTGACCGGGCAGGTCGATCTCCGGCACCACGGTGACGTGCCGGCGGGCGGCGTACCGGACGATGCGGCGGTAGTCGGCGGCGGTGTACCAGCCGCCCGGGCCGCCACCCACCTCGGTGGCGCCGCCGACGGTGGCGAGCCGGGGCCAGGAGTCGACGGCGATCCGCCAGCCCTGGTCGTCGGTGAGGTGCAGGTGCAGGTGGTTGAGCTTGTACCGGGCCAGGTGGTCGATCACCCGCAGCACGTCGGCGACGCCGAAGAAGTGCCGCGCCACGTCGAGCATCGCGCCCCGGTAGGGGAACCGCGGCCGGTCGACGACCAGCCCACCGGGCACCACCCAGCGTTCGGCCACCGGGGTCGGGCTCTCGACCGCGCTCGGCAGCAGTTGGCGCAGCGTCTGTACGCCGTACCAGAGGCCGGCCGCGGTGTCGGCGACGATCCGGACCTCGGCGGGGGCGACGTGGAGCCGGTAGCCCTCGTCGCCCAGCCGCTCAGCCGGGTCGAAGTCACCCGCCGCCGCAGCCCGGGCCGGAGTCGCGGAGCTGGACAGGGTGAGCACCAGGTGCCCGTCGGTCCCGTCGTCGGCCAGCCCGGTGACCGGCACCGGGTAGCCGGTCGCGGGCCGGAGCAGCTCGGCGAGCTGCTCGGCGACCTCCCGGGCGGTCGGGTCGTGGCTGACCCGGACCGCCGCGTCCCCGGGGAGCACGAAGTCGGCGGTCGGGTCCGGCGCCACCCGCTCGGGGACCGGGATCACGTCGCCCAGCCGGACCGGGGCCGGCGGGGCGAGCAGGTCACTGGCGGTCCGCGCCGCGGCCCGGGCGAGGTCGGCCGCCGCCGGCTCCTGCGCCGGCATGGTGGCCGGGTCGAGCAGCACGCGGCCCCGCTCGTCCGGGCCGGTGGCGGGGGTGGCGGAAGGCGTGGACGGCACGACGACGGCTCCGGGGGTGTATTCGCGCGGGATATGGCAAAAGTCAGCTTCAGCAGAACCAGTGCCGTCAAGAGTACGAGGGGAGCTGGAATTGCGTGATCCTGCTCGTGGAAGCGTTCCCAGAAACCTGCACGAACGCGGATAGTCGTGATAGCTGTGCCTATTGTCACCGAACGGTCCCAGGCCACTCGATGTTCGCTTAACCTTCGCCCACCGATCGCTGATGACGCCGGGATTACCGGCGGTCGGCCCCGGGGTATGAGGCAACTGAACCTTCGTTAAGTGTCAATTCCGGCGCGCGTGGGAGGCTCTGGTGGCAGCGCAAGAGACCGTCGATCACAAGTACGTCTACGACTTCTCCGAGGGCAACAAGGACCTCAAGGACCTGCTCGGCGGCAAGGGGGCGAACCTCGCCGAGATGACGAATCTCGGACTGCCGGTACCGCCCGGCTTCACCATCACCACCGAGGCCTGCAAGGCGTACCTGACGACCGGCCGCGAGCCGGACGGGCTCGCCGGCCAGATCGAGGCGCACCGGGAGTCGCTGGAGCGCGAGATGGGCCGCAAGCTCGGCGACCCGCAGGACCCACTGCTCGTCTCCGTCCGCTCCGGCGCCAAGTTCTCCATGCCCGGCATGATGGAGACCGTCCTCAACGTCGGCCTCAACGACCGCAGCGTGGTCGGGCTCAGTGCACAGGCCGGGGGGAACGACCGGTTCGCGTGGGACTCGTACCGCCGGCTCATCCAGATGTTCGGCAAGACCGTCTGCGAGGTGCCGGGCGAGGAGTTCGAGCACGCGCTCGAAGACGCCAAGCGCGCCAAGGGCACGACCAACGACCTGGACCTCGACGCGGACGACCTGCGCGGGCTGGTCGACTCGTACAAGCAGATCTTCGCCAAGCACACCGGCCGGGAGTTCCCGCAGGAGCCGCGGGAGCAGCTCGACCTGGCCATCCGCGCCGTCTTCGAGTCGTGGAACGCCGAGCGCGCGGTGGTCTACCGCCGGCAGGAGCGCATCCCGGCCGACCTGGGCACCGCGGTCAACGTGGTGGCCATGGTCTTCGGCAACCTGGGCGCCGACTCGGGCACCGGCGTCGCGTTCACCCGCGACCCGGGCAGCGGCGCGCAGGGCATCTACGGCGACTACCTGGCCAACGCCCAGGGCGAGGACGTCGTCGCCGGCATCCGCAACACCGTGCCGCTGGAGGAGCTGGAGCAGCTCGACAAGAAGTCGTACGACGAGCTGCTCAGGTACATGGCCCGGCTCGAGGCGCACTACAAGGATCTCTGCGACATCGAGTTCACCATCGAGCGCGGCAAGTTGTGGATGCTCCAGACCCGGGTCGGCAAGCGCACCGCCGCCGCCGCGTTCGTCATCGCCGGGCAACTCGTCGACGAGGGCCTGATCGACCTGGACGAGGCGCTGCACCGGGTCAACGGCGCGCAGCTCGCCCAGCTGATGTTCCCCCGGTTCAAGCTCGACCACGAGTTCGAGCCGGTGGCCAAGGGCATCGGCGCCTCCCCGGGCGCCGCGTCCGGCAAGGTGGTCTTCACCTCCGCCCGGGCGGTCGAGCTGGCCGCCGAGGGGGAGGCGGTGATCCTGGTCCGCCGGGAGACCAACCCCGACGACCTCAACGGCATGATCGCCGCCAAGGGCATCCTCACCTCGCGTGGCGGCAAGACCAGCCACGCCGCCGTGGTGGCCCGCGGCATGGGCAAGACCTGCGTCTCCGGCGCCGACGAGCTGGACGTCAACGTCCCGGCCAAGAAGTTCACCGTGGCCGGGCAGACCGTCAGCGAGGGCGACATCGTCTCCATCGACGGCACCACCGGCAAGGTCTACCTCGGCGAGGTGCCGGTCATGCCGTCCGAGGTGGTGCAGTACTTCGAGGGAAGCCTCGACCCGGAGCACATCGACAACGCGCTGGTCCGGGCCGTACACCGGATCATGACCCACGCCGACGCCCGGCGGCGGCTGGCGGTCCGGACGAACGCCGACACCGGCGCGGACGCCGCGCGGGCGCGGCGGTTCGGCGCCGAGGGCATCGGCCTGTGCCGCACCGAGCACATGTTCCTCGGCGACCGCCGGGAGCTGGTCGAGCGGCTGATCCTGGCCCGCACCGACGACGAGCGGGAGTCCGCGCTGGCCGCCCTGCTGCCGTTGCAGCGGGAGGACTTCGTGGAGATCTTCCGCGAGATGGACGGCCTGCCGGTCACGGTCCGGCTGATCGACCCGCCGCTGCACGAGTTCCTGCCCCCGCTGGAGCAGCTCGCCGTCAACGTGGCGGTCGCCCAGGAGCGTGGCGAGGACGTGGCCAAGGAGGAGGCGCTGCTCGCCGCCGTGCGCCGGATGCACGAGGAGAACCCCATGCTCGGCCTGCGCGGCGTACGGCTGGGCCTGGTCATCCCCGGTCTCTTCGCCATGCAGGTCCGGGCGATCGCGGAGGCCGCGGTCGCGGTCACCCGCGACGGCGCGGTGGCCAAGCCGGAGATCATGGTCCCGCTGGTCGGCGCCGTCCAGGAGCTGGAGACGGTCCGCGCCGAGGCCGAGAAGATCATCGCCGAGGTGGTCGCGGACAGCGGTGTCGAGGTGCTGATCGGCACCATGATCGAGGTGCCCCGGGCGGCGCTGACCGCCGGGCAGATCGCCGAGGCGGCGCAGTTCTTCTCCTTCGGCACCAACGACCTGACCCAGATGGCCTGGGGCTTCTCCCGCGACGACGTCGAGGGGGCGTTCTTCTGGCGCTACCTGGAGCTGGGCATCTTCGGCATCTCGCCGTTCGAGTCCATCGACCGGGAGGGCGTGGGCCGGCTGGTCCGGATCGCCGCCGAGGAGGGCCGGGCGGCCCGGCCCGAGCTGAAGCTCGGCGTCTGCGGCGAGCACGGCGGTGACCCGGACTCGGTGCACTTCTTCCACGAGGTCGGGCTCGACTACGTCTCCTGCTCCCCGTTCCGGGTTCCGGTGGCCCGCCTGGAGGCCGGCCGCGCCGCCGTGGAGACCGACGGCTCCGACTCCCGCTGACCCGCGTCGCACGGGGTCGTCGGCGGCCGCGCCGGCGGCCCCGTGGCCGTTTTCGACCCCACCGGCGCGCCGCCCGGCGCGCCGATCGACCCGGTCGGGCGTAACCTGAGCGCACTGTTCGATCAACCGGGAAGGGTGGCCGCATGACCAGCGTCTGGGAGAGCCTGACCGTTGACGCCCGTGACCCGTCCCGGCTCGCGCACTGGTGGGCGGAGGCGCTCGGCTACCAGGTGATCAGCGACCGGCCGGACGAGGTGGAGATCCGCCCGGCGGCGGACCAGACCCCCGGCATCGTCTTCGTCCCGGTCAGCGACGACAAGATCACCAAGAACCGGCTGCACATCGACCTGCGCCCGGCCGACCAGGAGGCCGAGGTCGAGCGGCTGGTCGACATGGGCGCCCGGCACGTCGACGTCGGCCAGGGCGACGTGCAGTGGACCGTGCTGGCCGACCCGGAGGGCAACGAGTTCTGCGTGCTGCGGCAGCGGGGATAGCGGTTGAGCGGCCGGGTGGACGACGCGGCGCGCCTGATCGACGAGGCGCCCAAGGACACCGGGTACGGGCGGTCGCCGTACGAGCGGGACCGGGCGCGGGTGCTGCACTCGGCGGCGTTCCGCCGGCTGGCGGCGAAGACCCAGGTGCACACGGCGGGCACCGGCACCGACGACTTCCTGCGTACCCGGCTGACCCACTCGCTGGAGGTGGCGCAGATCGCCCGCGAGATGGGGGCGCGGCTGGGCTGCGACCCGGACGTGGTGGACACCGCGGGGCTGGCGCACGACCTCGGCCACCCGCCGTTCGGGCACAACGGCGAGGACGCGCTGGATGTGCTCGCCGCCGACTGCGGCGGCTTCGAGGGCAACGCGCAGACGCTGCGGGTGCTCACCCGGCTGGAGGCGAAGGTGCTCGCCCCGGACGGCCGCTCCGTCGGGCTCAACCTCACCCGGGCGTCGCTCGACGCGGTCAGCAAGTACCCGTGGCCGCGCCGCCCGGGCAAGCGCAAGTTCGGCGTGTACGCCGACGACCGCCCGGTCTTCGACTGGCTGCGCGCCGGCGCCCCGCCCGGCGGCCGGCGCTGCCTGGAGGCGCAGGTGATGGACTGGGCCGACGACGTCGCGTACTCGGTGCACGACGTGGAGGACGGCATCCACGGCGGGTACGTCAGCCTGCGCCCGCTGCTGGAGGACGCCGACGAACGGCGGGCGCTCTGCGCCGACGTGGCGGCCGCGTACTCGGGGGAGTCCCCGGACGACCTGGGTGAGGTGCTGGTCGAGCTGGTGGCCGAGCCGGCGCTCGCCCCGCTCGCCGCGTACGACGGCAGCCACCGGGCCCAGGCGGCGCTGAAGGCGACCACCAGCGTGCTCACCGGCCGGTTCGTCTCGACCGTGGTGGCCGCCACCCAGCAGCGCTTCGGCCCCGGCCCGCACCGCCGGTACGCCGCCGACCTGGTGGTGCCCCGCCGCATCCGGGCGCAGTGCGCGCTGCTCAAGGGCATCGCGCTGCGGTACGTGATGCGCCGCCCGGCCGCCGGTCCCCGGTACGCCAGCCAGCGGGAGATCCTCGCCGAGCTGGTCGCCGCCCTGGTCGACCGCGCTCCGGACGCGCTGGACCCGGTCTTCGCGCCGCTGTTCCGGGACGCCCCGGACGACGCCGCCCGGCTGCGGGTGGTGGTCGACCAGGTGGCCTCGCTCACCGACCCGGCCGCGCTGGCCTGGCACGGCCGCCTGGTGGGCGCCCGGCCCGGGCTCGGCTGAGCGGGTGCCGGGACCGACCGGTGGGTGGCCTGCGCGACTTAGGCTAGCCTAAGCAGCATGAGTGAGCGCCCGAAGATGGTCACCGCCGCGAAGGTCCTGCGGACCGAGCGGCCCACCCCGCACCTGATCCGGCTGGTGCTGGGCGGTGCGGAGCTGGCCGGCCTGCCGGTGGGCGCCTACACCGACCACTACATCAAGTTCATCTTCCCCCCGGCCGGGTGAGCTACCCGCACCCGGTGGACCTGGCCGCCCTGAAGCGGGACCTGCCCCGCGAGCAGTGGCCGCGGCTGCGGGCGTACACGGTCCGGGCCTGGGACGCGGCCGCCGGCGAGCTGACCGTCGACGTGGTGCACCACGGCGACGAGGGGCTGGCCGGGCCGTGGGCCGCCGCCCTGCGCCCCGGCGACGAGGTGCTCTTCACCGGCCCCGGCGGCGCGTACGCCCCGAACCCGGCCGCCGACTGGCACCTGCTGGCCGGCGACGAGAGCGCCCTGCCGGCGATCGCCGCCGCGCTGGAGCGGCTCCCGATCGGCGCGCCCGCCAAGGTCTTCGTCGAGGTCGACGGCCCGGCCGACGAGCTGCCGCTGGCCAGTCCCGGCGCGGTGGAGCTGACCTGGCTGCACCGGGCCGGCGCCCGGTCGGCGCGGCGCTGGTCGAGGCGGTCCGCGCGCTGGACTTCCCGGCCGGCGCGGTGCACGCCTTCGTCCACGGCGAGGCCACGTTCGTCAAGGAGCTGCGCCGGCTGCTGCGGATCGAGCGCGGCGTGCCCCGGGAGGCGCTCTCCATCTCCGGCTACTGGCGGCTCGGCATGGACGACGAGGGCTGGCGCTCGACGAAGGCCGGCTGGAACGCCCAGGTCGAGGCGGAAGAGGTGGCGGCCGTCGCTTGAGCGGCGGCGCCGGTCACCCGCCCCCGCACGGTGATCCGCCGGTCATCCGCCCCTGGACGGTGATTTCGCCGGTCACCCGCCCCGCACGGCGATCCGGTAGAGCTGGGGCAGCAGCCACGGGGCGATCCACTCCTGTACCCCCTCCGGGGTGAAATGCAGGCCGTCGCTGCGGACCCGCACCCCGCCGGCCTCCCAGGTGAACCGCCCGTCCGGGCAGACCCGCCGGTTCAGGTCGAGCACCGTCGCGCCGTGCCGCTCGGCGGCCACCCGCAGCAGCCGGTTCCAGGCGTCCACCCGGTCGGCGTCGTCCTCCGGCCACAGCCCGCCGTCCGGTCGCTCCGCCCGGTGGGTGTACGGCGCGGTCAGCAGCGTGACGTGGGCGCCCCGTTCGGCTGCGACGCCGATGGCCCGGTCCAGCTCCCCGGTCAGGTACCGGTCGAACGCCGGGTCGCCGACGTGCTGCCAACGCCCGTCCAGCTTGCGGTCCATCAGCTCCCAGCGGTCCAGCAGGATCACCGCCACGTCCGGGTCGTCGGCGCGTACGCCCCGCCGCCAGCGGTCGTCCCAGTCCTCGCAGCCCGGGTAGTTGGGATGCGGTTCCCCGAGGTAGTGCAGCTCCGGCAGGCGGGCGATGCCGCAGCCCTGCACGGCGCGCACGCTCACGGTCAGCTTCTCCTGCGGCGGCAGGTAGGTGCCGAGCGACCAGGCGACCGAGTCGCCCAGGAAGTCGACCCGCGGCGCCCCGGGCTTGCGCCCGGGCCGATGGGCCGGTGGGGCCGAGGCGGTTGACTCCGGCGCGCCGCCGGCCGCCGCGGCCGGGGCGTCCAGCGCGATCGGCGGGCGGGACCGCGGGGCCGGCGGCACCGTCATCACCGTCGCCCGGTTCGGGTTCCTCATCCTGCTGTGGATCTTCGTGTTCACGGTGGTCGGCGTCATCCGCCGGGACCTCTTCGCCGGGGCCCGATCGGGTCGGTTGGTGGCCGCGCCACGCGCGGTCGGCGCCTCGACCGGTCAGGCCGCGAAGCCGGCGAAGGTGAAGCGGGGCAGGGCCGCGCACCAGCTGGTGGTCACCGCCGGCCAGTTGGCCGGCACCCGGATCACCCTGGGCGAAGCCCAGATCACCATCGGACGGGCCGAGGACTCCACGCTGGTGATCACCGACGACTACGCGTCCGCGCGGCACGCCCGGCTCGTGCCGCGCGAGGGGCAGTGGTTCGTCGAGGATCTCGGCTCGACTAACGGCACCTATCTGGATCGCGCTAAGGTCACCGGACCAACCCCCGTCCCCCTCGGCGTGCCGATCCGGATCGGCCGCACTTCTCTCGAATTACGGCCATGACTCTGACCCTGCGCTATGCGGCCCACAGCGACCGCGGTCTGATCCGAGATGGTAACCAGGATTCCGTCTACGCCGGGCCGCGGCTACTCGCCGTCGCCGACGGCATGGGCGGTATGGCCGCCGGTGACGTCGCCAGCAACATCGTCATCGGTGCCATGGCGCCGCTCGACGAGGACGTCCCAGGGGACGCCCTCGTCGACGCGTTGCGTTCGGCCGTGGGCACCGCCAACCAACAACTCCGCGACACCGTGGACGCCAACCCGCAGCTGGAGGGGATGGGCACCACGCTCACCGCCACCCTCTTCTCGGGCAGCAAGCTCGGCATGGTCCACATCGGTGACTCGCGGGCCTATCTGCTGCGCAACGGCGAGTTCGCGCAGATCACCAAGGACGACACGTACGTCCAGATGCTCGTCGACGAGGGCCGGATCAGCGCGGAGGAGGCGAGCAGCCACCCCCAGCGCTCGCTGCTCACCCGCGCGTTGGACGGCCGCGACATCGACCCGGAGTACAGCGTCCGCCAGGTCCTTCCCGGCGACCGCTACCTGATCTGCAGCGACGGGCTCTCCGGCGTGGTCAGCGCGGACACCATCGGCGACACCATGCGGGAGTACCCCGACCCGCAGCAGTGCGTCGAGCGCCTGGTGCAGCTCGCGCTGCGCGGCGGCGGCCCGGACAACATCACGGTGATCATCGCCGACGCCACCGACCAGGACATCGTCGAGGCCTCCCCGATCGTCGGCGGCGCCGCCGCCCGGGACCGGGGCATGGCCACGTCGGCCGACGTCTCCACCCCGGCGGCCCGCGCCTCGGCGCTGTCCGCCCCGCGCTCGCCGGCCCCAGAGGAGCCGGCGGACAACCGGGACGACGAGCCGGAACGGCGCCGGCACCGCCCGCTGCGCAGCGCGGCGATGCTGCTGGCGCTGCTGGTCATCCTCGGCGGTGGCCTGTTCGCCGGGTGGAGCTACACCCAGCGGCAGTACTACGTCGGCGCCACCGAGCAGGGCCAGCTCGCCGTCTTCCGCGGCGTGCCGGGCCAGATCGCCGGCCTCGACCTGTCCAGCGTGCACTCCACCAGCGGGGCCAAGCTGGACGACCTCACGCTGGCCGCGCAGGAGCAGGTCAAGCAGGGCATCCAGGCCAAGAGCGAGCCGGACGCGCAGCGCCGGCTGGCCGAGCTGACCAGCGACGACCCGGCGAACCCGAACCTCAAGCCGATGTGCCCACCGAGCCCGACGGCGGCCGCGGTCAGCCCGACGGCCGCCGCCGTCAGCCCGACGCCGGCGGTCACCGCCTCCGCGGTCGCCCCGCCCGTCAGCGCCAGCGCCCGGCCGCCGGTCACCCCCACACCCGCGCCGACCACCACTCCCGACGCCGTCCCCTCCGACACCGTCCCGCCGGTCGACCCGGCGGGCTGCCGGTCGCCGGAGTGAGCGTCGGCTCGACACCGAGGACTCATCCGTGACCGCAGCGGCCGTACCGGTAGCCTCGCCCGCCTCGACGGGCGAGCAGCCCGGCGTACGCCTGGCCCGGTCCCGGCGGAACGCCGAGCTGTCGCTGCTGCTGCTCGCCATGGTCCTCGTGGCGGCGTACTCGGCGACGGTCGAGGCGAACGTGCTGGACACGGTCACCCCGGACTTCTGGATGCCGGCCGCCGCGCTGGGGCTGGTCTTCCTCGGTCTGCACCTGGTGATCCGCTGGCTGGCGCCGTTCGCCGACCCGGCGCTGCTGCCGGCGGTCGCCCTGCTCAACGGCATCGGCGTGGGCTTCCTGCGCCGGTACGACCTGGCCAAGGCGGCCCCGGCGGACCGGGAGACGCTGGCGATCTTCGCCGGTACGGGTGGCCGGCAGCTCGCCTGGACACTCGGCGCGGTGATCCTCGCCGCCGGGCTGCTGGCGATCATGCGGGACCACCGGTCGCTCTCCCGGTACGCGTACACCCTGGGCCTGGCCGGCATCGTGCTGGTGATGATTCCGGCGGTGCTGCCGGCCCGGTTCTCCGAGATCAACAACGCCAAGCTGTGGATCCGGATCGGCGGCTTCTCGATCCAGCCCGGTGAGTTCGCCAAGCTCGCCCTGCTCGCCTTCTTCGCGTACTACCTGGTCCGCAAGCGCGAGGTGCTGTCGCTGGCCAGCCGGCGGGTGCTCGGCATCGACTTCCCGCGCGGGCGGGACCTCGGCCCGGTCCTGGTGGTCTGGATCATCAGCCTGCTGGTCCTGGTCTTCGAGAAGGACCTCGGCACCTCGCTGCTCTACTTCGGCATGTTCGTGGTGACGCTCTACATCGCCACCGAACGGGTCAGCTGGCTGCTCATCGGTCTGATCCTCTTCTTCGGCGGCGCCTACCTGGCGTACCTGCTGGGCAGCACGGTCGGCGGCCCGTTCCTCAACTTCTACGACCGGGCGCAGATCTGGCTGGACCCGTTCGCCGAGCCGTACGACCGGGGCTATCAGCTCGTCCAGGGTCTGCTCACCCTCGGCACCGGCGGCCTCTTCGGCGCCGGCCCGGGCGGCGGCCAGCCGACCCTGCTGCCCGAGGTGCAGACCGACTTCATCTTCGCCGGCATCGGCGAGGAGATCGGGCTCTTCGGCCTCTCCGCGCTGCTCGTGGTCTACCTGCTGGTCGTCGAGCGGGGCCTGCGGGCGGCGCTGGCGGTGCGCGACTCGTTCGGCAAGCTGCTGGCCGGCGGTCTCGCCTTCACCCTGGGCCTCCAGGTCTTCGTCATCGTCGGCGGGATCAGCAAGCTCATCCCGCTGACCGGCCAGACCACCCCGTTCCTCTCCGCCGGCGGCTCGTCGCTGATGGCGAACTGGCTGCTCATCGCCGTCCTGCTCCGGGTCTCCGACGGGGCCCGCCGTCCGGTGACCGGCGGCGGCCCGGCGGCCCGCCCGAGCGGCGGTCCGCCCGAGCAGCTGCACGGGGCCCCGACGGAGGTGATCAGGCCGTGAACGCACCCCTGCGCCGCGTCGGTGTGGTCGTCATGATCCTCTTCGGCCTGCTCTTCGCGAACCTCAACTGGATCCAGGCGTACAAGGCCGATGAGTACCGCAACAGCGACTACAACGGCCGGGTCCAGGTGGCCGAGTACGAGCGCAAGCGCGGCAACATCGAGGTCGGCGGCACCGCGTACGCGCTCAGCAAGGAGACCGGCGGCAAGCTGAGGTTCCTGCGCACCTACCCGGGTGGGGAGACGTACGCGCACGTGCTCGGCTACAAGCCGGTCAACCTCGCGGAGACCGGCATCGAGCGCACCGAGAACGACTTCCTCGCCGGCACCAGCGACCAGCTGATCGCCAACCGGGTGAAGGACATGTTCACCGGGGAGGAGACCGGTGGCGGCAACGTGCTGCTCACCCTCTCCAAGCGGGCCCAGGACACGGCGTTCAAGCAGCTCCAGGACAACCAGGTGGGGGCGAAGCGGGGCGCGGCCATCGCGATCGACCCGCGGACCGGGGCGGTGCAGGCGCTGGTCTCCATGCCGAGCTTCGACCCCAACCCGCTGGCCAACCACGACACCAACGAGGCGTCGGCGGCGTACAACAGGCTGGAGAAGGACCCGGAACGCCCGCTGGCCAACCGGGCGCTGTCGGAGACGCTGCCGCCCGGCTCGACCTTCAAGATCGTGGTGGCCGCGGCGGCGCTGGAGAGCGGCGTCGGCAAGAGCACCCAGATCCCGGCCGGGTCCAGCTACACCCCGCCGACGTCCGGCCAGCCGATCCGCAACGCCGCGCCGTCGATCTGCCCCGAGCCTCAGGTCAGCCTGATGGCGGCGGTCACCGAGTCCTGCAACACCGGCTTCGCCCAGCTCGGCGTGAAGCTCGGCGCCGACAAGCTCAAGGAGAAGGCCCGCCAGTTCGGCTTCGAGCAGGAGGACCTGACCGTCGGGCAGCTCGGCGAGGGCGGCCTCGGGGTGGCGGCCAGCCGGACCGGTGACATGGAGGCTCCCGGCGGAGCCACCGACCCGGGCGCCCTGGCCCAGTCCTCCATCGGCCAGCGGGACGTGCGGATGACCCCGCTCCAGGGCGCGCTGATCGCCGCCTCGGTCGCCAACGGCGGCAGCCAGATGCGGCCGTACCTGGTCAAGCAGCTCCTCGCCCCAGACCGCACCACCAGCTACTACACAGCGAAGCCGCGGGAGCTGCGCCGGCCGGTGAGCGGCCAGGTCGCCGGCGACCTGCGGGACATGATGGAGAGCGTGGTCAAGAACGGCACCGGCCGGAAGGCCGCCATCGACGGCTACACCGTCGGCGGCAAGACCGGTACCGCCCAGTCCGGGCCGAACACCCCCGACCACGGCTGGTTCATCGGCTTCGCGCTGGACAAGAACGGCACCCCGGTCTCCGCGGTCTGCGTGGAGCTGGAGCAGGCCGGCAGCGGCGGCAGCGCCGAGGCGGCCCGGATCGCCGGCAGGATCATGCAGGCGGCGATCGCCGACGCCGGGGGCCGCTGACATGCTCAGCCCCGGCGTCCAGCTCGGCAACCGCTACCGCCTCGACGAGCGGATCGCCAGCGGTGGCATGGGCGACGTCTGGCGTGGCACCGACCAGGTGCTGGGCCGTACGGTCGCGGTGAAGAGCCTGCTCCCGGCGCTGCTCGACGAGCCCGGCTTCGCCGAGCGGTTCCGCGGCGAAGCACGCACCATGGCCACCATCAACCACCCGGGCGTGGTCGACGTCTACGACTTCGGCAGCGACCAGCACATCGCCTTCCTGGTGATGGAGTACGTCGAGGGCGACGCCCTCTCCGCCACGCTGAGCCGGGTCGGCCGGCTCACCCCGGCCCGGACGATGGCCCTGCTGGCGCAGGCCGCCGACGCGCTGCACGCCGCGCACGAGAAGGGCATCGTGCACCGCGACGTGAAGCCCGGCAACCTGCTGGTCCGGCCGAACGGCACGCTGGTGCTCACCGACTTCGGCATCGCCCGTTCCGACCTGGTCGGCCAGCTCACCGCGGCCGGCTCGGTGCTCGGCACGGCCTCCTACATCTCGCCCGAGCAGGCCACCGGCGCGGTCGCCACTCCCGCCTCCGACGTGTACGCGCTCGGCGTGGTCGCGTACCAGTGCCTCGCCGGTCGGCGTCCCTTCGAGGGGGACAACCCGCTCGAAATCGCCGTGAAGCACGTGCAAGAGCCGCCGCGACCCCTGCCCAACGACATCCCGCCGCAGGTCAAGGCGATCGTGGAGCGTGCCCTGGCGAAGGACCCGGCGGCCCGCTGGCCGAGCGCCGCCGCGCTGGCCGGCGTCGCCCGCCAGGCCAAGCTGGCGCTGTCGCAGCAGGCGCGTACCGGCACCCACCCGGGTCCGATCTCCGGCGCACCCGCGTCGCCGGCCGCGCCGTCGGCCCGCGCCCAGGTTCCCACGGCGTTCGTGCACGATTGTCGGCCGGTGGGTGGGCGCGGGCGTACGCTCCCGTCCGTAACGTGGGACGCCGGCGGCAAGCGCAGGCCGGCTCAAGGGCTGC
>NZ_JAEVHJ010000155.1:0-14689 GCF_016802855.1 Micromonospora sp. ATA51
CGGCCAGCAGGTCGCTCACGTCGCCACTCCCAGCGGTACGGCGACGGCGTGGAGCGCACCGGGCCGTCCCGGTGCGCGTCCGCCGCCGTTCGTCACGCGTTGCCCCCGGCCCGTTCGGCGGCCCGGGCGTTGCCCTTGGCGGCACTACCCGGCTTGCCGGCGCCCTTCGCCGCCTCGGTCAGCGACTTCCGCACGCCGTTGAGCAGCTCCAGCCAGCTCGTCTCGAACTTCTCCACGCCCTCGCGCTCCAGCGTGACGATCACGTCGGCCATGTCCACGCCGACCGCCTCGAGGTCGGTGAAGACCTTGCGGGCCTCGTCGTACGAGCCGGTGATGGTGTCCACGCGGACCTCACCGTGGTCGGCGAAGGCGTGGATGACCGACTCCGGCATGGTGTTGACCGTGCCGGGGGCGATCAGCTCCTCCACGTAGATGACGTCCCGGTAGTCCGGGTTCTTCGTCGACGTGGAGGCCCACAGCGGGCGCTGCGGGTGGGCGCCCGCGTCGGCCAGGGCCTGCCACCGGTCGGAGCCGAAGACCCCGCAGTAGCGCTCGTACGCCAGCCTGGCGTTGGCGACGGCGGCCTTGCCGCGCAGCGCCTTCGCCTGGTCCGAGCCGATCTTCCCCAGCCGCTTGTCCACCTCGGTGTCGACCCGGGAGACGAAGAACGAGGCGACCGAGCCGATCTTGGACAGGTCGTGGCCGTTCGCCTTCGCCTGCTCCAGGCCGGCGAGGAACGCCTCCATCACCTGGGAGTAGCGGTCCAGCCCGAAGATCAGCGTCACGTTGACGCTGATCCCCTGGGCGAGGGTCGCGGTGATCGCCGGCAGGCCCGCCTCGGTGGCCGGGATCTTGATGAAGAGGTTGGGCCGGTCGATCAGCCACCACAGCGACCCGGCCTCGGCGACGGTCTTCTCCGACTCGTGGGCCAGCCGCGGGTCCACCTCGATGGAGACCCGGCCGTCCACCCCCGCGGTCGCGTCGTACGCCGGCCGCATCACGTCACAAGCCCACCGCACGTCGTACGTGGTGAGCATGCGGACGGCCTCCTCGACGTCCACCCCACGGATGGCGAGGTCCTTGAGCTGCCAGTTGTACTCGTCCGCGTCGCTCAGCGCCTTGGCGAAGATGGTCGGGTTGGACGTCACCCCGACCAGGTGCTTCTCCCGGCGGAGCTGGTCCAGCCCACCGGAACTCAGTCGGGTCCTCGAAAGATCGTCGAGCCAGATCGCCACACCCGCGGCGCTGAGCTCAGCCAGCCTGTCCGTCATGCCGTCCACGCTCCCCTCAGTTACCGGTCGTGTTACCGGTGATGTCGCCCACCCGGGTCAGTGCCGCGTGCGCGGCGGCCACGATCCGGTCGGGGGTGAACCCGAACTGCTCGAAGAGCACGGTGTGCGGGGCGCTCGCGCCGTAGTGCTCCAGGCTCACGATCTCGCCGCAGTCGCCGACGATCCCGCGCCAGGACATGGCGATGCCCGCCTCCACGCTCACCCGTGCCTTTACCCCGCGTGGCAGCACCGACTCCCGGTAGGCCTCGTCCTGCTCGAAGAACCACTCCTGGCAGGGCATGGAGACGACCCGGGTCGGCGTGCCGTCGGCCTCCAGCCGCTCCCGGGCGGTGAGGCAGAGCTGCACCTCCGAGCCGGTGCCGACGATGATCACCTGCGGTTTGCCGGTGGACGCCTCGGCCAGCACGTAGCCGCCCTTGGCGACGCCCTCGGCGCCCGCCAGCGCCTCCCGGTCCACGGTCGGCAGCGGCTGCCGGCTGAGCGCCAGCGCGGTCGGCCGGTCGGTGTGCTCCAGGGCCTGCCGCCACGCCCACGCGGTCTCGTTTGCGTCCGCCGGGCGGACCACGTCCAGGCCGGGGATGGCCCGCAGCGCGGTCAGGTGCTCCACCGGCTGGTGGGTGGGGCCGTCCTCGCCGAGCCCGATCGAGTCGTGCGTCCAGACGTAGACCACCGGCAGCTTCATCAGCGCGGCGAGTCGGACAGAGGGGCGCATGTAGTCGCTGAACACCAGGAACGTGCCGCCGTACGGGCGGTGCCGCCGTGCAGGGCGATGCCGTTGAGGATCGCGCCCATGGCGTGCTCCCGGATGCCGAAGTGCAGCGTGCGGCCGTACTCGTCGCCGGGGAAGTCCTTGGTGGCGTGGGTGGCCGGGATGAAGGACGGCTCACCCTTCATCGTGGTGTTGTTGCTCTCCGCCAGGTCGGCCGAGCCGCCCCAGAGCTCCGGCAGCACCGGGGCGAGCGCCTCCAGCACCTTGCCGGAGGCGGCCCGGGTGGCCACGCCCTTGGCGTCGGCGGGGAAGGTCGGCAGCGCGTCCGTCCAGCCCTGTGGCAGCACCCGGCCGGCCATCCGGTCGTAGAGCGTCCTGCGCTCCGGGTTGGCCCCGGCCCAGGCGTCGAAGGCCGTGGTCCACGCCTGCTGGGCCTCGGCGCCGCGGACCATCACCGTGCGGGCGTGCTCGAGGACCTCCTCGTGGACCTCGAAGCTCTTCTGCGGGTCGAAGCCGAGGATCTCCTTGGTGGCCTTCACCTCGTCCGCGCCGAGCGCCGAGCCGTGGATCTTGCCGGTGTTCTTCTTGTTGGGGGCGGGCCAGCCGATGATGGTGCGCAGCGCGATGAAGGAGGGGCGGCCGGTCTCGGCCTTCGCCGCCACCAGCGCCCGGTACAGCGCCTCGACGTCCTCGTGGTAGTCGCCCTGGTCGGCGTCGCCGCGCCGCCAGTCGACGGTCTGCACGTGCCAGCCGTACGCCTCGTAGCGGGCCGCGACGTCCTCGCTCTTGGCGATCCGGGTGTCGTCCTCGATCGAGATCTCGTTGTCGTCGTAGATCACCGTGAGGTTGCCGAGCTGCTGGTGGCCGGCGAGCGAGCTGACCTCGTGGGAGATGCCCTCCTCGATGTCGCCGTCCGAGGCGATGCACCAGATGTCGTGGTCGAAGACCGACTCGCCCTGCTCCGGCTCCGGGTCGAAGAGGCCGCGCTCGCGGCGGGCCGCCATCGCCATCCCGACCGCGTTGCCCAGGCCCTGGCCGAGCGGGCCGGTGGTGGTCTCCACGCCCGGGGTGTGCCCGTGCTCCGGGTGGCCCGGGGTGAGGGAGCCCCACTGCCGCAGCGACTGCAGGTCCTGCAGGCTCAGCGGGTAGCCGGAGAGGAAGAGCTGGATGTAGAGGGTCAGGCTGGAGTGCCCGGCGGAGAGCACGAAGCGGTCCCGACCGGGCCAGTTCGGGTCGGCGGGGTTGTGCCGCATGACCCGGTTGAAGAGGAGGTAGGCCGCCGGGGCGAGGCTCATCGCCGTGCCCGGGTGGCCGTTGCCGGATTTCTCCACGGCGTCCATGGCCAGCACGCGGACCGTGTCGACGGCCCTGCGGTCGAGGTCGGACCAGTTGAGAGCGGGAAGCTCGGGTCGGTTGGCAGCCACGATGGTTGTGCTCCTCGGCAGATGGGCGGAACCCTCACTGATGACCCTATCGAGCGGCCCTAAACATGCGCCCGGGGATCCTCTGCATGGTGTTCTGTACGTGTCCGACCGGATCGGTCGTTCGATGCCGACTGTGACGCCTCGCACCGTTGTCGGGTCTCGCGGGCAGCCAAAACGACGACGCGTAGTGTGTGGGGCGGTGTGTGGACCCCGGACGGGGTCCGGACCGACCGACCTCCCCCTGCCGACGCCGGAAGGTGGCAATCCGTGAGCATGATCACCGAGCGCCCCGTCAGCAACTCTGCCGGGCAGCCGCCGGTGCGCACGGTGGGGGAGGCGCCGGCGACCAGCCGTCGGGACGTCCGGGCGGCGGTCGGGGCGTACGTGGCGCTGACCAAGCCGCGGATCGTCGAGCTGCTGCTGGTCACCACCGTGCCGGCGATGATGCTCGCCGACGGCGGGATGCCGTCGCTCTGGCTGGTCGCCGTGGTGCTGGTCGGTGGCTCGCTCGCCGCCGGGGCGGCCAGCGTCCTGAACTGCTACATCGACCGGGACATCGACCAGCTGATGCGGCGCACCAAGCGCCGTCCGCTGCCGGCGCACACCGTGGCGCCCCGCAACGCGCTCGTCTTCGGGCTGGTGCTCGCGGTGATCTCGGTCGCCCTGATGGCCGCGACCACCAACTGGCTGGCGGCCGGGCTGACCCTGGCCGCCATCGCCTACTACGACCTCGTCTACACGCTCTGGCTCAAGCGGACCACCGCGGCCAACACCTTCTGGGGCGGGGCGTGCGGGGCCGCGCCGGTGCTGATCGGCTGGGCCGCGGTCACCGGCTCGCTCGCCCCCGCCGCGTGGGGCCTGTTCGCGGTGGTCTTCTTCTGGCAGATGCCGCACTTCTACGCGCTGGCCATCAAGTACAAGGCCGACTACGCCCGGGCCGGCATCCCGATGCTGCCGGTGGTGGCCTCGGTGCGTCGGGTCAACGCCGAGATCATCGTCTTCTCCTGGCTGACCCTGCTCTCCTCGCTGGCCGTCTGGCCGCTCGGGATGAGCCCGATCTACGGCGTGACCGCGCTGGTGGTGGGCGGCATCTTCGTGGTCGAGGCGCACAAGCTCTGCGGGCGGGCGGCCCGCGGCGAGGCGGTCAAGCCGATGCGGCTGTTCCACTGGTCGACCACGTACCTCACGATCCTCTTCGCGGCCGCCGCGCTCGACGCGTTGATCTGACCCATTCGCAGTCATCCGGGCGGATGACTGCACGCAGGTCGCAGATTTCATCAGAATTTTTTTCGCCCTGAGTCCGGGTGGCTCATGTCGGACAGATTGTGACTATCCGCCCCGCCCGTTTCGCCCTGACTTAGCAGGACATGTCCGGGCGAATTACCTGTGGTCTTCCTTAAACCCGAGGGTAATTGGCATCACAAATTGTTCATGCTTCTCGCACATGCGGGTGGAAGTCTGCTTAGGCTTCGCGTCATGGCAGATGGTTCCGATACGACGCTGACGGCTCAGCAGGCCGCTGGAGAGCAGGCCCCCAACGGTCTGGTTTCAGGCATCAAGTCGTTCGCCGCCGGACACGGCGGCGCGAAGGCGGTCATCGAGTACGTCGGCAAGCGTGGAGCGCGGATCGTCCTCGTGGGTGAGGACGGGGCGTGGGCCGACCAGTTCGCGGACGACACCGTCGTCGCGCGGCAGGCCTGCGCCAAGGCGGGGGTCACCGTCGAGAACGCCTGGGAGCGGGAACTGATGGACCAGATGCGGCCGAGCAACGACCTCTGGCGGTCCATGGCCCGACGCACCATGGCCCGTTGACCGATAAATTGATCAACAACCACCAGCCGGCCCGGGGGAAACCCCGGGTCGCTCTCGTGACCTGCACCGAACTCGCCGACCTCGACCCGGACGACCGGCTGGTGCTCGGGCCGCTGGCCACCCGGGGGATCGCCGCCGACGCGGTGGTCTGGGACGACCCGGCTGTGGACTGGCCCGCGTACGACCTGGCGGTGCTCCGCTCGCCCTGGGACTACGCGCTGCGCCGCGACGAGTTCGTCGCCTGGGCGGCCAAGGTGCCGGGCCTGGTCAACCCGGCCGAGGTGGTCCTCTGGAACACCGACAAGCGCTACCTGGCCGAGCTCTCCGCAGCCGGGGTGCCCACGGTGTCCACGGCGTGGGTGGCGCCCGGGGAGGGCTGGGTGCCCGGGGACTCCGGCGAGTACGTCGTCAAGCCGGCGGTCAGCGCCGGCAGCCAGGACACCGGCCGCTACGACCTGGCGGACCCGGAGCACCGTGAGCTCGCCGCCGCGCACGTCCGGCGGCTCTCCGACGCGGGCCGGCTGACCATGGTGCAGCCGTACCTCCACGCGGTCGACACGGCCGGCGAGACGGCCCTGCTCTTCCTGGCCGGTCCGGACGGGCTCCGGTTCAGCCACGCGATCCGCAAGGGCGCCATGCTGACCGGCCCGGACCTGGGCGTCGAGGGGCTCTACAAGGCCGAGGACATCAGCGCCCGGACGGCCACGCCCGAGCAGTTGGCGGTGGCGGAGCAGACCCTCGCCGCGGTACCCGGCGGTACCGGGCAGCTGCTCTACGCCCGGGTGGACCTCATCCCGAACCCGGACGGATCGCCCGTCCTGGTCGAGCTGGAACTCACCGAGCCCTCGCTCTTCATCGGCCACGCCGACGGCGCCCCCGAGCGGCTGGCCGAGGCGATCGCCACCCACCTGGCCCGCCGCCCCTGACCGTCTCCGGGTGCGTGTGTCGTCGCCCGGCGACGACAGGCGCACCCGATCCGTCCGGTGCCTGTCCCGCCGACCGGCGGATCTTCGCGCGCGCAGCGCGGAAGGGGCGGGGGGATCAGGCGGCGGCGGGGGCCGGTTCGGTGGCGAGGACGGGGTCCGGGGTGGGCTGGACGGGGCGGCGTTCGCGGGTCGACCAGAGCGCCGCGAGGGCGGCCAGCAGCACGAGGCAGGAGCCGAGCATGTGCGCGGCCACCAGCAGCGCCGGCAGGTGGGTGAAGTACTGCACGAAGCCGATCAGGCCCTGCCCGAGTTCCACCGCGACCAGCACCACGGCGGCCCGGGTGGCCCGGGCCGCGCCGATCGCGCGGAAGGCGAAGACCAGCGCCACGGACAGCCCGATCAGCAGGAAGACGCCGTCGGCGTGCACCTGGGAGATCGCTTCGGGGTCCAGGCCGTTGCGGGCGGCGCCCTGGTCGCCGGCGTGCGGGCCGCTGCCGGTCACCCAGGTGCCGACCACCAGCACCGCCGCGCCGACCAGCGTGGTGACCAGCGCGAGGGTGCGCAGCGCGGCGGGCACGGTGGGGGTCGCCGGCCCGTCCGGCTCGACGGTGCGCCGCCAGAGGGCGTACGCGGCGGCGATGACCAGCATCGAGGCGAGGAAGTGCAGCCCGACCACCCACGGGTTGAGGTTGGTCAGCACGGTGATGCCGCCGATCACCGCCTGCGCGGGGATGCCCAGGAAGACCGCGACGGCCAAGGGCAGCAGGCCGCGCGGGCGGGGCCGCCGGGCCAGCACGGCGAGCAGCACGGCGAGCGCGATGATCCCGACCGCGAAGGTGAGCAGTCGGTTGCCGAACTCGATCACGCCGTGCGCGCCCATCTCCGGAGTGGTGACATACGACCCGTCGGTGCACCGGGGCCAGGTGGGGCAGCCGAGACCGGAGGCGGTGAGCCGGACGGCCCCGCCGGTGACCACGATCGCGACGTTCGCGATGATCGAGGCGAACGCGAGGCGGCGCAGCAGCGAGGCGGAGACCGGGAACCGGACGGAAGGCTTCACGGAGCGAATCCTACGCACCGTAGTGGTACCCGATCGGGCGACTCTGTCGGGCCGGTGGTCGGGATCACCGGGACCCGGGTTTGCGGGCCCCGGATGAATTACGTAACGTTGGCGTTGTGAAAAACGCGGCGGAGCTCTCCGGGCACCTGCCGACGACCGCTCCGGTCGCCGGCGCGGCCGCGTCCGATCTTTCCACCCGGGACCGGGTCACCCAACTCCTGTTGGAGCGGGGGGCGACCACCGCCGCGCAGCTCGGCTCGGCGCTCGGGCTCAGCCCGGCGGCGATCCGCCGGCACCTCGACGCGATGCTCGCCGACGGCGACGTGGTCGCCCGCGAGCAGGCCGTGCGGGGCAGCCGCGGTCGGGGTCGCCCGGCCAAGGTGTTCGTGTTGACCGAGGCGGCCCGGGTCCGCTGTGGCACCCACCACTACGACAACATGGCCACCGCCGCGCTGCGCTGGATCGCCGGCAACGGCGGGCCCGAGGCGGTCGCGGCGTTCGCCGCCGACCAGGTGGCTGCACTGGAGGCCCGCTGCCGGGCCGCCATGGAGGGCGCCGGCGACAATCCGATGGCCCGGGCGGAGGCGCTCGCGGGAGCGCTGACCGTCGAGGGATACGCTGCCAACGCGTCCACGATCGCCTCCGGCGGCCAGCTCTGTCAGCACCACTGTCCGGTGGCGCACGTCGCCGCCGAGTTCCCCCAGCTGTGCGAGGCCGAGACCGCGGTGATCTCCCGTCTGGTCGGCACCCACGTGCAGCGCCTGGCCACCATCGCGCACGGCGACGGGGTGTGCACCACGCACATCCCGGCCCAGCCGCGTGCCCAGTCCGGTAAGACCGTCACCACTGTGAGGACAGATAGATGACCGAGCAGATCGTCCAGCCCCTGACCCAGGAGGAGCAGCTCGCTGCCCTCGGTCGGTACGAGTACGGCTGGTCCGACCCCGACGCCGCCGGGGCAATCGCCCAGCGTGGCCTCAACGAGGCGGTGGTGCGGGACATCTCGGCGAAGAAGAACGAGCCGGCCTGGATGCTCGACCTGCGCCTGAAGGGCCTGCGGCTGTTCGGCCGCAAGCCGATGCCGGCCTGGGGCGCGGACCTCACCGGGATCGACTTCGACAACATCAAGTACTTCGTGCGGTCCACCGAGAAGCAGGCCACCAGCTGGGAGGACCTGCCGGAGGACATCAAGAACACCTACGACCGGCTGGGCATCCCGGAGGCGGAGAAGCAGCGACTGGTCGCCGGTGTCGCGGCGCAGTACGAGTCCGAGGTGGTCTACCACAAGATCCGTGAGGACCTCGAGGAGCAGGGTGTCATCTTCCTGGACACCGACACCGCGCTGCGCGAGCACGAGGACGTCTTCAAGGAGTACTTCGGCACGGTGATCCCGGTCGGCGACAACAAGTTCGCCGCGCTGAACACCTCCGTGTGGTCCGGTGGCTCGTTCATCTACGTGCCGAAGGGCGTGCACGTGGAGATCCCGCTGCAGGCCTACTTCCGGATCAACACGGAGAACATGGGCCAGTTCGAGCGGACGCTGATCATCGTCGACGAGGGTGCGTACGTGCACTACGTCGAGGGCTGCACCGCGCCGCTGTACTCCTCCGACTCGCTGCACAGCGCGGTCGTGGAGATCATCGTCAAGAAGAACGCCCGCTGCCGTTACACGACCATCCAGAACTGGTCGAACAACGTCTACAACCTGGTCACCAAGCGCGCCGTCTGCCACGAGGGCGCGACCATGGAGTGGGTCGACGGCAACATCGGCTCCAAGGTCACCATGAAGTACCCGGCGGTCTACATGACCGGCGAGCACGCCAAGGGCGAGGTGCTCTCGGTGGCCATGGCCGGCGAGGGCCAGCACCAGGACGCCGGCGCCAAGATGGTGCACGCGGCACCGCACACCTCCTCGACCATCGTGTCGAAGTCGATCGCCCGGGGCGGCGGTCGCACCTCGTACCGCGGTCTGGTGCAGGTGCTGGAGGGTTCGCACAGCAGCCGGAGCACGGTCAAGTGCGACGCCCTGCTGGTGGACACCATCTCCCGCTCGGACACCTACCCGTACGTCGACATCCGTGAGGACGACGTGTCGATGGGGCACGAGGCGACCGTCTCCAAGATCAGTGACGACCAGCTCTTCTACCTGATGAGCCGGGGCCTGAGCGAGGACGAGGCGATGGCGATGATCGTGCGCGGCTTCATCGAGCCGATCGCCAAGGAGCTCCCGATGGAGTACGCCCTGGAGCTCAACCGCCTGATCGAGCTCCAGATGGAGGGCGCGGTCGGCTGACGCCGCCCACCTTGCGGCGGGCCGTGCCCGGCCCGCCCTCCGGTTCACCTGACACCGCCGTCGCAGAACAGACCAAGGAAGAGATGACTACCCAGGCTTCCGCGCCCCCGAGCACCAAGTCGCAGGCGCTCCGCTCGTACGACGTCGCCGACTTCCCGGCCCTGACCGGCCTGGAGGAGGAGTGGCGCTTCACCCCGCTCAAGCGCCTGCGCGGCCTGGTCGGCGGGGCGCAGGCCGCGACCGGCACGGTCCGGCACGAGTACGGCGACCTGCCCGAGGGCGTCACCGTCTCCCGGATCGGCAAGGACGACCCGCGAGTGGGCAGCGTGCTCACCCCGGTCGACCGGGTCAGCGCGCTCGCCTACGGCGCGCCGCGGACGCGCTGCTGGTCCAGGTAGATCCCTCGGCCGTGGTTGCGGCGCCGGTGAGCCTGCGGGTGGTCGGCGACGGCGCCGAGGGCGTGGCGTTCGGGCACACCTTCGTCGAGGTGGGCCGGTTCGCCGAGGTGACGGTGGTGCTGGAGCACGCCGGCTCCGCGACCCTCGCGGACAACGTCGAGGTGGCGGTGGCCGACGGCGCGAAGCTGACCCTGGTCACCGTGGCCGACTGGGCGGACGACGCCGTCCAGGCCCAGCACCTGAAGGTCAAGTTGGGCCGGGACGCCAAGATGATCCACGTCCAGGTCAGCCTGGGCGGCGACCTGGTCCGCCAGTACACCAGCGTGGAGTACGCCGACCGGGGTGGCGAGGCCGAGCTGTACGGCGTCTACTTCGCCGACTCGGGCCAGCACCTGGAGCACCGCCAGCTGGTCGACCACACCGTGCCGGACTGCCGCAGCTACGTCGGCTACCGGGGCGCCTGCAGGGGGAGAGCGCGCACACCGTCTGGGTGGGTGACGTGCTGATCCGTGCCGAGGCGACCGGCACCGACACGTACGAGATCAACCGGAACCTGCTGCTCACCGACGGCGCGCGGGCGGACTCCGTACCGAATCTGGAGATCGAGACCGGCGAGATCGCCGGCGCCGGCCACGCGAGCGCGACCGGCCGCTTCGACGACGAGCAGCTGTTCTACCTGATGGCCCGGGGCATCCCGGAGGGCGAGGCCCGCCGTCTGGTGGTGCGCGGCTTCTTCGCCGAGCTGATCAACAAGATCCCGGTCGAGGAGCTGCGGGAGCGGCTCGGCGACGCGATCGAGGCGCGACTGACCAAGGCCGGCGCCTGATGATCAAGATCTGCTCGACCGAGGACGTGCCGAAGGGCACCGCGATCAGCGCCGACGTGGACGGCACCCAGATCGCCATCGTGCACGGCGAGGACGACAACTTCTACGCCGTGTACGACGAGTGCTCGCACGCCGCGGTGGCCCTCTCCGAGGGCGAGGTCGACGGCTGCACGCTGGAATGCTGGCTGCACGGATCCCGTTTCGACCTGAGGACGGGTGAGCCCACCGGGCTGCCCGCCACCGAACCCGTTCCCGTCTATCCCGTCGAAGTCCGCGACGGCGACATCTACGTCAGCCTGACGCCGAGCAATGGAGTGACCCGCTAATGAGCACCCTGGAGATCCGCGACCTGAAGGTGTCGGTCAAGCTGCCCGAGGGTGAGCTCAAGCCGATCCTGGCCGGTGTCGACCTGACCGTGAAGTCGGGTGAGACCCACGCGATCATGGGCCCGAACGGCTCGGGCAAGTCCACCCTCGCGTACTCGATCGCCGGTCACCCGAAGTACGAGATCACCGGCGGCTCGGTGACCCTCGACGGCGAGGACGTGCTGGCCATGTCCGTCGACGAGCGGGCCCGCGCCGGCCTCTTCCTGGCCATGCAGTACCCGGTCGAGGTCCCCGGCGTCTCGGTCGCCAACTTCCTGCGTACCGCCAAGACCGCCATCGACGGCGAGGCCCCGAAGCTGCGCACCTGGGGCGGCGAGCTGCGCGGCGCCATGGAGCGCCTCCAGATGGACCCGGCGTTCGCCCAGCGCAACGTCAACGAGGGCTTCTCCGGCGGCGAGAAGAAGCGGCACGAGATCGTGCAGCTGGAGCTGCTCAAGCCGAAGATGGCGATCCTCGACGAGACCGACTCCGGCCTCGACGTGGACGCGCTGCGCGTGGTCAGCGAGGGCGTCAACCGGGTCCGCGACACCGGCGACACCGGCCTGCTCCTGATCACCCACTACACCCGGATCCTGCGCTACATCAAGCCCGACTTCGTGCACGTCTTCGTCGCCGGCCGAATCGTCGAGCAGGGCGGCCCGGAGCTGGCCGACAAGCTCGAGGAATCCGGCTACGAGCGGTACGTCGCCGGAGCCGGCGCCGCGCGGGCCTGAGACACGGAACAGGGGCTGCTGAGATGACCACGATCGCCATCCCCGAGGGGATGCCGCAGTACGACGACGTGCCGCGTTTCGACGTGGCCGCGGTGCGCGCCGACTTCCCGATCCTCGACCGGGAGGTCAACGGCCACCGGCTGGTCTATCTCGACAGCGCCAACACCGCGCACAAGCCGCGGCAGGTGCTCGACGTGCTCGCCGAGCACTACGCGATGCACAACGCCAACGTGTCGCGCTCGGTGCACACCCTGGGCACCGAGGCGACCGAGGCGTACGAGGGGGCGCGGGCGAAGGTCGCCGCGTTCATCAACGCGCCGAGCGTGGACGAGGTGGTGTTCACCAAGAACTCCACCGAGGCGATCAACATCGTGGCGTACGCGTTCTCGAACGCCTCGCTGCGGCCCGACGCCGACCCGCGGTTCCGGCTGGGTCCGGGCGACGAGGTGGTGATCTCCGAGATGGAGCACCACTCGAACATCGTCCCGTGGCAGCTGCTCTGCGAGCGGACCGGCGCGACCCTGCGCTGGTTCCCGGTCACCGAGCAGGGCCGGCTGGACGAGTCCGGGCTGGACGGCCTCGTCACCGAGCGGACGAAGATCGTCTCGCTGGTGCACACCTCGAACATCCTCGGCACGGTCAACGCCACCTCCCGGATCACCCAGCGGGTCCGCGAGGTCGGCGCGCTGCTGCTGCTCGACTGCTCGCAGTCGGTGCCGCACATGCCGATGGACGTGGTCGACTACGACGCCGACTTCATCGTCTTCACCGGCCACAAGATGTGTGGTCCGACCGGCGTCGGCGTGCTGTGGGGCCGGGGCGAGCTGCTCGCCGCGATGCCCCCGGTGTTCGGCGGCGGCTCGATGATCGAGACGGTCAGCATGGCCCGGTCGACGTTCGCCGCGCCGCCGGCCCGGTTCGAGGCGGGCACCCCGCCGATCGCCGAGGCGGTCGCGCTCGGCGCGGCGGTGGACTACCTCAGCGGCGTCGGCATGCGGGCCATCCAGTGGCACGAGAAGGAGCTGACGGCGTACGCGCTGGACGCCCTCGCCACCGTGCCCGGGCTGCGGATCTTCGGCCCGAACGTGCCGGTCGGCCGGGGCGGGACGATCTCCTTCGCGCTCGGCGACATCCACCCGCACGACGTGGGGCAGGTCCTGGACTCGCTCGGCGTGCAGGTGCGGGTGGGGCACCACTGCGCGAAGCCGGTGTGCAGCCGGTTCGGCGTGCCCGCCATGACGCGGGCGTCGTTCTACCTGTACACCACGACGGAGGAGATCGACGCGCTGGTGGCCGGTCTGGAGCAGGTGCGGAAGGTGTTCGACTGATGCAGCTCGACCAGCTCTACCAGGAGATCATCCTGGACCACTACAAGCACCCGCACGGCCGTGGCCTGCGGGACGCGGTGGACCCGGACGCCCGGGTCGGCGAGGCGCATCACGTCAACCCGACCTGCGGTGACGAGATCACCGTGCGGGTGACCACCGACGGAAAGGTGTTCACCGACATCTCGTACGACGGCATGGGCTGCTCGATCAGTCAGGCCTCGGCGAGCGTGCTGCACGAGCTGCTGCGCGGCCGGGCCGCGGACGACGCGAGCGTGGTGCACGAGGCGTTCGTCGAGTTGATGTCCGGGCGTGGCCAGGTCACGCCGGACGAAGAGGTGCTCGGAGACGGGGTGGCGTTCGCGGGTGTCGCGCGCTACCCGGCCCGGGTGAAGTGCGCGCTGCTGTCGTGGATGGCGTTCAAGGACGCCGCGGCACGCGCCGGCGTGGGCGTGAGCCCTACGGAGGTGAAGGCATGAGTTCTGAGGAGACCACCGGCACGGCGGCCGGCGCTGTGGCGGAGGCCGGCGCGGCTTCGGCGGCGACCGGCGGCAAGGCGGCCGTCCCCGACATCGAGGAGGCGATGAAGGACGTCGTCGACCCCGAGCTGGGCATCAACGTGGTCGACCTCGGCCTCGTGTACGGCGTGCACGTCGACGACGACAACGTCGCCACGCTGGACATGACGCTGACCTCGGCGGCGTGCCCGCTCACCGACGTGATCGAGGACCAGGCTCGGCAGGCGCTGACCACCGGCCCCGGTGGGGGACTGGTCAACGACATCCGGATCAACTGGGTCTGGCTGCCGCCGTGGGGCCCCGACAAGATCACCGACGAGGGCCGGGACCAGCTCCGTTCCCTCGGCTTCAACGTCTGACCCGACTGCGGTCGGTCGTCATCGAGCGCGGTGCCCCAGGGGCGCCGCGCTCGACGCGTTTCCCCGCCTGCCGGCAGGCGGATGCCCTCCGCCCGCCATGATCGTTTGCGGTTCGCGGGCCTGACCCGCCGGGTGGAAAGACCGAGGACGTCAGACGATCTTGTCGGGCCCCGGGGTCCCGCCTCGGTTCCCGGCGGCGGCCCCGGCCGTCGGCGCGAAATCCGCTTCCACCGCCCCTCCGGCGCGGCCACAATGACCCGGTGACCGATCTCCGCATCCGCCCAGCTGTCCCCGCCCACGCCGTCGTCGACGCGGGGCGACAGCAGCAGGCCGACGCCGGGAGGTGGTCCGGGCCCGCCCGCCATGGGTGACGCCCTCCTCGCCGGCCTGCTCGCCGGCTACGGCGTCGCCATCCCGGTCGGCGCCATCGCGATCCTCATCCTCGGGCTCAGTGCCCGTACCTCGTTCCGGGTCGGGGCGGCCGCGGCGCTCGCGGTGGCCACCGCCGACGGGCTCTATGCTGCCGTCGCGACGATCGGCGGCGCGGGACTGGCCGGCGTCATCGCCCCGGTCGCCGGCCCGCTGCGGGTGGCCGCCGCGCTGGTGCTGCTCGGGCTCGCCGCCCACGGGCTGCGCTCCGCCTGGCGT
>NZ_JAEVHJ010000156.1:0-14675 GCF_016802855.1 Micromonospora sp. ATA51
GGTGGGGTGAGACGGCGGCCGTGCCAGAGATAGCGCCCGCGGCGGTGGTGATCACCCCGACGAGGGCGAAGAGCAGGCGGTAGTCCAGCACGCCCACGAGCAGGGCGCCGGCCCCGATGGAGACCGCCTGCGGGCCGCTGACCAGGGCCTCGGACGCCGCGGCCACCCGGCCGAGCAACCCCACCGGGGTACGCCGCTGGATCAGCGTGTTCAGCCCGACCATGGTCAGCGGCAGCGACACCCCGACCAGCAGCAGGGCCATCACCCCGAGCCAGAGCCGCGGGTACGCCAGGGCCAGCGCGGCCGGGCCGAAGAAGGTCACCCCGGCGGCGAGCGCGCCCACCTCACCCACCCGCCGGACGGCGGTCGCCGAGAGCAGCCCACCGACCAGCCCGCCGATCCCCTGCACGGTGACCAGCACGCCGACGAACGCGACGTCCCGGCGCAGCCCCTGGTCCACGTACGCGAAGATCAACGACTCGGTGAAGCCCATCACCAGCGAGCCCAGGCCGTACCCGAGCAGGGCCCGGCGCAGCGCGGGCTCGCCGGCCAGGTGCCGCAGCCCGGCGCCCAGTTCGGCCGGCCAGCGCAGCTCGGCGACCCGCAGCAGGCCGACCACGGCGGCGGCGGTCAGGAAACCGGTCATCGCGAGGGTGACCAGCAGCCAGCCGCCGACGGCGGCGTACAGCCCGGCCCCGGCGAGCGGGCCGACCAGCCGGAGTCCCTGCCGCACGGTCTGCAGCACCCCGTTCGCCTCGGCCAGCAGTTCGCTCGGCACGAGTTGCCGGATCAGCCCGCTGAGCACCGCGCTGAGCGTGATGTACGACAGGCCGTACAGCGCGGCCACCACGTAGATGATCCGGACGTCGGCCCGGTCCCGGACCGCGAAGAGCGGGCTGAGCAGCACGGCCGTGGCCAGGTTGGCGGCCACGAAGAACGGCCGCCGGGGGTACCGGTCGACGACCCAGCCAACCAGCGGCGCCAGCGTCATCGGCGCGATGATCGCGAAGATGGTCGCGCCGGCCATCCCGTCCGATCCGGTCAGCTCCTTCACCCAGACGGCGAGGGCCAGCAGCAGGATCGACTCGGCCGCCATGCTGGCCAGCAGGGCGGCGAAGAGCAGGCGGAATTCGGGGCGGCGCAGGACGGTGCGCATGCGTTCCCTCCGGCGGGGCGGCGCCCGGGGGCGGGCGCGTCGGGGGCGGCGCCGGCCGGGACGCCGTCGTCGGGCGGCCGGCACCTCTCCACGGTCCTCTTTTTCTCGCGAGACACGCCCTCGCCGGAACCTCCGACACCGGTCGCGCCGTCCATACTGGCCGTGGGGGGCGAATTCCATACAGTTACCGTCGCCTCCTGCGGCGGTCGACGGAGAAGAGGACATCGTGCCTCCTGCCGTACCGAGCCCGATCCTGCGCCGGCGCAGGCTCGGCACCGAGTTGCGCCGGCTGCGCGAGGCAGCTGGTCTCACCGGGGACCAGGTCATCGAGCGGGTCGGCTGGGCCTCCGCGTCCAAGTTGTCCCGGCTGGAGAACGGCCGCAGCCGCCCGGATCCGGACGACGTCCGGGACCTGCTCGCCCTCTACGGGGCCGAGGACGAACTGCACGAGGAGCTGCTGGGGATCACCCAGGAGGCCGGCGACATGCGCGGCTGGCTGCGCAACTTCCCGGTGATGACCCAGCAGCAGCGCGGCTTCGCCGAGCTGGAGGCGGGCTGCGCGGAGATCTCGGAGTACAACCCGGTGATCGTGCCCGGGCTGCTGCAGACCCCGGGTTACGCCCGGCACCGGATCATCTCCGCGGCCCAGGTCGCCGAGCAGGCCGGCGACCCGGAGACCGGCGAGGACCCGGAGACCGAGGTACGCGCCCGGCAGGCCCGGCAGTCGCTGCTGACCCGCTCCCCCGACGCGCCCCGCTACACCGCGGTCCTGGAGGACGCGGCCCTCGGCTGGCGAGCCGGGCCGCCCGAGGTGCTGCACGAGCAGATCGTGCACCTCTGCGAGCTGGCCATGCTGCCGAACGTCACGCTGCACCTGCTGCTGCGGGACACCCGGATCGCCGACTGGTACCTCCCGCCGACCGCCTTCTCGGTCTACCGGTTCGCCGATCCGCTCGATCCGGAGACGCTCGCGATCGAAGGTGGCTTCACCGACGTCATGTCGACCGAGGCAAACGCCCTAAATCGCTATAAAGTGGCGTTCGAGTGGCTATGCTCGGCGGCGCTCTCCGCATCGGACACCCTCTCCTGGCTCATCGAGGCGACGGGGCGGCTGACCGACACGGCACCCGAGGCCACGGCGGCGTACGGCCCGGCAACGGCGCCGGTCCAGCGCCGCCGGAACTCGGGGCGCCTCACGACGGATCGGTGACCCCACGAGGGGACGGATCCGTCCGGCCTGCGGCGTCACTCGCCCCCATCGGAGCACTCCAGAGCAGGAGCAGGACCATGAACGAGATCCGCAACAGCCCGGCCGGCCTCGCCCAGCAGCTCGCCGATGCGCCGTGGCGCACCAGCACCCGCAGCCAGACCTCCAACTGCGTGGAGGTCGCCCCGCTGCGGACCGGGCCGGCGGCCGTCGCCCTGCGGGACAGCAAGGACCGGGGTGGCCCGGTGCTGCTGTTCAACCGGACCGGCTGGCTCGGCTTCATCGCCGGCGCGAAGAACGGACAGTTCGATCTGAACTGATCCGCCGATGACCGAGGGGCCGTCGGCGCAGCGCCGGCGGCCCTCTCGCGTGTCCACTGCCGACGACCGTCCTGACCAGGGGTCCTCCGATCGGTCTACCCCGCCGGGGATCGTCGAGTTTCACTTGCTGGGACGACCACCGGGCGTAACATGACGAAAGAGTGACGTGGAAGTTCCAGCGCGTACTCGTCCGTCGCGATCCGTCCGGGGGACACCCATGCGGTTCCTGATCGTTCGCACCGACATCCGCACCGCCGCCGACAACGACATCGCGGCCGCCTGGGCCGGCGGTGGCCGGCTGCGGGACGAGACCACCACACCGGAACCCCGCCGCCAGGTCGTGCACGCCGAGGACCGCGAGGCCGCGCTGGTGCTGGCCCGGGCCCTGGCCACCGTCGGGGCGGTCCGCTCCGGCCGGCAACGGGTCAAGGTGGTGCCCCTCGCCGAACCCGACCCCGGGCAGCCGTACCGCTGGGAGCGCACCTGACCCGCACCTGACGTCCGTCGTGGCCGGACCGGCTTCCCCCGCCGTGTTCCTTGCCCCAGCCGACCACGACGGCCCGTGTTCCCGGCCCGTGACCCTCGCGGCAACGACGGTCACGGGCCGGGACCGCGCCCGGCCCCGCGTCAGCAGTGGCCGTCGAGCCAGCGGTGGATCAGGAAGAGCGCGATCGAGGAGGGCGGCGGCAGGACCAGCAGGTTGCCCTCGCCCGCGTCGACCGGGCGCCCGGCCAGGGCGGCGCCGATCTCGCGCCGGGTGAACCAGCGGGCATGGGCGATCTCCGCCGGATCGACGCGTACCGGCTCGTCGGCGTCGGCGCGGGCCAGGTAGCCGAGCATCAGCGAGCCCGGGAACGGCCAGGACTGGCTGCCCGCGTACGCGATCTCCTCGACCCCGACGCCGACCTCCTCGCGGACCTCGCGCAGCACGGCGGCCTCCGCCGACTCCCCCGGCTCGACGTACCCGGCGAGGCAGGAGAAGCGACGCTGCCCGGGAGTGCTCGGCCAGGTGGCGTTGTTGCCGAGCAGGCAGCGCCCCTCCGGCCCGGCGACCCCGTCGTGCAATAGCACGATCATCGCCGGGTCGGTACGCGGCCACACCCGGCCGCCGTCCGGGTCGATCCGCGACCAGCCCGCCTCGTCCACCTGGGTCGGCTGCCCGGTCGAGGACGAGTAGCCGTGCCGGAGGTGCCAGTTCAGCAGCGCGAGCGCAGTGGTGAAGATGCCCGCGTCCCGGTCGACGAGCAGATGACCCACCTCGCGCAGGTTGACCGCCCGGGCACCGGGCAGCGCCGGCAGCGGCGCGTCCACCGCGAAGACCGGCACCCCGTCCGGCTCGACGCCGAGGAACATCGGCATCGACCGGGGCACCTCGGGCAGCTCGCCGGAGTCGAGCAGCACCAGCTCCGGCGGGGCCGCCTCGCCCCGGACCAGCGCGCGGCCGTCGTCGGTCGAGTCCAGCACCAGCACCCGGGCCCGCTGCCACGCCTCGGCGAGCCAGCCCGGGTCGGTACGCCGGTGCGCCGCCCGGTCCAGGGTGGACCGGGCCAGCGGCGGGGCGGCCTCACCGGTCACGCCGACTCCGTGCGCACCGGGGTGAGGGCGGACAGCGCCCCGGCGACCCGGTCGGCGTCACCGAGCACGACGGTGACCGCCTTCGCCGGGGACAGGTAGCGCGCCCCGGCCTCGGCGACGTCCGCAACGGTCGCCTTCGCCAACCGGGCGGCGTGCTCGGCGAGGAAGTCCAGGCGCAGCCCGTTGCCGGCGTACGCGCTGGTCAGCGAGGCGAGCCCGGCCTGGGTGGACATGCCGAGCTGGAGTGTGCCGAGGGCGTACTGGCGGGCCTGCTCCAGCTCCTCCGGCCGCACCGGCAACGACGCCAGCCGGCCCAGCTCGTACATGGTCTCCAGCAGCGCCGGGGCGGTGACCTCGGTGGCCACCTCGGCGCCGGCGACCAGCACCGATCCGGCCACCGAGTGCTCGACCAGCGAGTGCGGGCCGTACGTGTAGCCCTTGTCCTCCCGAATGTTCTCCACCCAGCGGGAGGAGAAGTAGCCGCCGAAGACCAGGTTGGCCAGCTGCAGCGCGGCGTGGTCGGGGTGGGTGCGCGGGACCGCCGGCAGCGCGAGCCGAAGCGACGACTGCACCGAGCCGGGGCGGTCGACCAGCAGCAGCGGACCGGGCTCCAGCGGCGGGGCGGGCGGCAGCTCGGCGGGGTGCCCGCCCCCGCGCCAACCGCCGAGCGCCTGCTCGGCGGCGTCCACCGCGCGTTCCGGCTGCACGTCGCCGACCAGCACCAGCACCGCGCCGGCCGGGTGCACCCGCTCGGCGTGCAGCTTGCGCAGGGCCGGCGGGCGGACCGCGCGGACCTGGTCGGGCTCCGGTGTCTGGACGGCGTAGGGGTGCCGGCCGTAGATCCGCTTCAGCAGCGCGGTACGGGCCAGGTGCGCGGGCTGGCTCTGCGCCACCTGGATCCGGTCGACCAGCCGGTCCCGCTCGGTGTCGACCCACTCCGCGGGGTAGGTGGCCCCGGTCAGCACGTCGGCGAGGATCTCCAGCATCCGGTCCAGCCCGGTGACCAGGCCGGCCCCGGAGAGCATCAGCCGGTCCGGGTCGACCCCGGCGGAGAGCCCGCCGCCGACCCGCTGCAGCTCGGCGGCGATCTGATTCGCGGTCATCGTCGCGGTGCCGGAGAGGATGGTCTCCGCGAGCATCGCGCCGCGGGCCAGGTGGGTGCGCCCGAACGGCATCCAGAGCCGCAGCTCCACCAGGGGCACCGCCGGCCGGCGTACGGCGATCACGGTGAGCCCGTTGGCGAGCGTGCGCTCGGCCTGCTTGGGCAGCTTGAGCTTGCGGTTCGGGCCGAGCGGCGGCAGCGGCCGCGTCCCGGTCTCCACGGTTGCCGTCACTGACCCGCCTCCGTTCGCGACTGCGGTGCTCGCAACCCCGGCTCGCTCCTCGCGCTCACCTGGCACCTCCGGCGATGACCTCGATGGACGCGCGGCGCTCCGGCCGCAGGGTGGCGGCGGCGGCGCGGACCTGCTCCTCGGTGACCTCGCCGACCAGCCGGGGCAGCTCGTTGAGCAGGCCCGGCTCGCCGCGCTGCTGCTCCAGCACGGCCATCCGCAGCGCCCGGCCGAGCACCGCGTCGGTGTCGCGCAGCAGGTGGGTGGCCATGCGCGCCTGGGTACGGGCCAGTTCGCCCTCGGTCAGCCCGTCGGTGGCCAGCCGGTCCAGCTCCTCGTCGATGGTGCGCAGCACCTTGTCCACGTCGCCGCCGGGCGGCAGGTGCGCCTGGAGCAGCAGGGCCGTGGGGTCGCGTACGTCGAACGGGTCGCCCATGAAGCCCAGGTAGCCGCCGAGGCTGGTGACCGTCCGGTCCCGCTGGACCAGCCGCTCGACCAGCCGGGACGCGTCTCCGTCGGTGAGCACCTCGGCCAGCACGACGTAGGGCAGGTAGCCGGCGAAGTCGTCGACCGGGTCGGGCACCCGCCAGGCCCCGGCCACCGCCGGCAGCGGCGCCAGCTTGTCGGGGTACGACGCGCGCCGCTCGGCGGTCAGGTCGGGCTCGGTGAAGTCGGGGCGCCGTGGGGCGGGCCGGGCCGGCACGTCCCCGAAGTGCCGCTGGATCAGCTCGGTCGCCTCGGCCACGTCGACGTCCCCGCTGACCGCGAGGACCGCGTTGCCGCTGGCGTAGTAGCGGCGGAAGAAGTCGGCCGCGTCGGCGACGGTGGCCGACTCCAGGTCGTCGAAGGAGCCGTACCCGTCGTGCGCGTTGGGGAAGGTGTCGAACATGACCGGCGGCAGGGTCAGCCAGGGGAACCCGCCGTACGGGCGGTTGAGCACGTTGACCCGGATCTCCTCCTTGACCACGTCGACCTGGTTGCGCAGGTTCTCCTCGGTCAGGCGGGGGCCGCGCATCCGGTCGGCCTCCAGGAACAGCGCGCGCTCCAGCGCGTTGCTCGGCAGGGTCTCGAAGTAGTCGGTGTAGTCCAGGTGGGTGGAGCCGTTGAAGGTGCCCCCGGCGCCCTGGACGTGCCGGAAGTGGGCCAGCTTCTCGAGGTTCTCCGAGCCCTGGAACATCAGGTGCTCGAAGAGGTGGGCGAAGCCGGTGCGTCCCTCGGGTTCGGAGCGGATGCCGACGTCGTAGACCACCGCCACCCCGATCACCGGGGCGCTGCGGTCGGGGGTGAGCACCACCCGCAGGCCGTTGTCGAGGCTGAACCGCTCGACCGGGTACTTCGTCGCTGGAATCTTCGCTCTCCGCGTCGGCACGAGATCGACAGTAGCGCGTCGGCCCCCCGCGTACCCGGCTCCTCGGCGCAGCTGTGGGCAGTGTGCCGGGCGGATTCCGGCGGCGGCCCGGACGGCGGTCCCGCCGGTGGCCCGACCGGCGCCGCGAAGTCCACTGAACGGGTGGGAATTGCCGAGAACGCCGGAGCGAGGCGTCCCGGATCGTGGATCGGTCTTGACGCCGGCCACGACCTGCCCCACTCTTCCTACCAACTAAGTAGGAATACTGTGGATTGGACAATGATGAGACGGCTCCCCTTCCGCCGGCTGGTCTCCCTCGCCACGCTCGCCGTCGTCGGCGCGGCCACCTTGGGCGCCACGGCCGCCTGTGGCGACGACAGCGACGGCGCCGCCGGCAAGTCCGGCCCGGTCACCCTGCGGCTCGGTTACTTCCCCAACATCACCCACGCCCCCGCCGTGGTCGGCGTACAGAAGGGCATCTTCGCCGAGAAGCTGGGCAGCGACGTCACGCTGGAGACGAAGACCTTCAACGCCGGGCCGGCCGCGATCGAGGCGATCTTCTCCGGCGCGCTCGACGCCACGTACATCGGTCCGAACCCGACCGTGAACGCCTTCTCCAAGTCCAAGGGCGAAGCCGTCCGGGTCGTCTCCGGCGCCGCCTCCGGCGGCGTGGCCCTGGTGGTCAAGCCGGAGATCACCACGGTCGAGCAGCTGCGCGGCAAGAAGATCGCCACCCCGCAGCTCGGCAACACCCAGGACGTGGCGCTGCGCTACTGGCTCAAGGACAAGGGCCTGAAGACCACCAAGCAGGGCGGCGGCGACGTCAAGGTCGTCCCGCAGGAGAACGCGCAGACGGTGGAGACCTTCGCCAGCGGCGCCATCGACGGCGCCTGGGTGCCGGAGCCCTTCGTCTCCCGCCTGGTCAACGCCGGCGGCAAGGTCCTGGTCGACGAGCGGGACCTGTGGCCGGACAAGAAGTTCGTCATCACCAACCTGATCGTCAGCACCAAGTTCCTCAAGGCCCATCCGGACGTGGTGAAGAAGCTGGTCGAGGGGCAGGTCGCGGCGAACGAGTTCGTCCACAGCAAGCCGGACGAGGCGCAGCAGGCCATCTCCGACCACATCGGCAAGATCACCGGCAAGCCGCTGGACGTCAAGCTGATCAGGCAGGCGTGGCCGACCCTGGAGTTCACCAACGACCCGATCGCCTCCTCGCTGAAGGCCGGCCTGGACCACGCGGTCGCCGTCGAGCTGACCCAGCCGGTCGACCTGAACGGCCTCTACGACCTGAAGTTCCTCAACGAGGTGCTGAAGGCCGAGGGCAAGTCCGAGGTCAGCCAGCCGTGACGTCGACCACCACGACGCCGCGCAGTGCGACCGGCTCGGTCGCGCTGCGCGGCGTGACCAAGGTGTACGGCCAGGGCGAGAACGCCGTCCTGGCCCTGGACGGGGTGTCGCTGGACGTCGCGCCCGGCGAGTTCGTCTGCCTGGTCGGCGCCTCCGGCTGCGGCAAGAGCACGCTGCTCAACCTGGTCGCCGGCCTGGACCGGGCCAGCGGCGGGCGGATCGACCTCGACGAGGGGGTCAACTCGGGCCTGATGTTCCAGGAGCCGGCGCTCTTTCCCTGGCTCACCGTCGAGGCCAACCTCGAGGTGCCGCTGAAGCTGCGCGGGCTGCCCCGGGCCGAACGCCGCGCGAAGGTCGCCGAGCTGCTGCGCACGGTCCACCTGTCCGAGTTCGGCCGCAAGCGGCCGCACCAGCTCTCCGGCGGCATGCGGCAGCGGGTCGCGCTGGCCCGCACCCTCGCCCTGGACACCCCGGTGCTGCTGATGGACGAGCCGTTCGGCGCGCTCGACGCGATGACCCGGGACATCCTGCACGACGAGCTGGAGCGGATCTGGTCCGAGCGGAAGCTCACCGTGCTCTTCGTGACGCACAACGTCCGCGAGGCCGCCCGGCTCGCCGACCGGATCATCCTGCTCTCCAGCCGGCCCGGCCGGATCATCTATTCGACCCCGGTCGACGTGCCCCGGCCCCGACGCATCGACTCGCCCGAGATCGCGAACATCGCCGCCGAGGTCACCGACCGGCTGCGTACGGAGGTGGGCCGCCATGGCCAGTGACACGCTCGCCGGGGCTCCGCGTACCGACGCGGAGATCTCCGGCCTGGACGCGCTGGAGATTGCCGGCCGGGAGAAGGGACCGTCCCGGGTACGCCGGTTCTGGTCGGCGACCTGGCCGAAGCTGGCCGCCCTGGCGCTGACCATCGGGCTCTGGCAGGCCGTGGTCTGGACCGGCTGGAAGGACGAGTGGGCGCTTTCCCCGCCGGCCACGGTCTGCGCGGACCTGGGCCACTATGTGCTCACCGCCGCGTTCTGGGACGGTCTGGCCACCACCGGCCGGCGGGCCGCGGTCGGCTTCGCCGCCGCCGTCGCCGTCGGCCTGGTGCTCGGGCTGGCCGTGGCCCGGGTGAAGGTGCTCCGGGCCGCGCTCGGCTCCATGATCACCGCGCTGCAGACCATGCCCTCGATCGCCTGGTTCCCGCTGGCCATCCTGCTCTTCGGGCTCACCGAGCAGGCGATCTTCTTCGTGGTGGTGCTCGGCGCGGCGCCGTCCGTCGCCAACGGCGTCATCCACGGCGTCGACTACGTGCCACCGCTGCTGATCCGGGCCGGCCGCAACATCGGCGCCCGCGGGCTCAACCTCTACCGGTACGTCATCGCGCCCGCCGCGTTGCCGGCCATCGTGGCCGGACTGAAGCAGGGGTGGGCGTTCGCCTGGCGCAGCCTGATGGCCGGCGAGCTGCTGGTGGTCATCGCCGAGAGGACGTCCATCGGCGCCCAGCTCACCTACGCGCGGGACTTCTCCGACGCGCCCCGGCTGATGGCGATCATGATCGTCATCCTGGTGGTGGGCATCCTGGTGGACGCCGCGTTCGGCGCCGCGGACAAGGCGATCCGGCGCCGCTGGGGCGTGCTGGACCAGGCCGGCAACTGAGCCCGTGTACGTCTCCGCGAGAGCCGACTACGCGCTCCGGGCCATGCTCGCCGTCGCCGACACCGCCGGGTCCCCCGACGGCGCGGCCAACGGTGGCGGCGAGCTGGTCAAGGCGGCGAGCCTGGCCGAGCGCCAGGACATCCCGCTCAGCTTCCTCCAGGGCATCCTGCTCGACCTGCGGCGGGCCGGGCTGCTCCACAGCCACCGGGGCACCGAGGGCGGCTACGCCCTGACCCGCCCCGCCGACCAGATCAGCGTGGGCGACGTGCTGCGCGCGGTCGGCGGCTCGCTGACCAGGATCTGGCGGTCCGTCGGGGTGCCCGCCGAGCGGATCGTCCGCCGCGGCAGGGCGGACAACTTCTGGTCGATGGGCATCCCCGGCCCCTGCGGCCCGTGCTCCGAACTGTTCTACGACCGGGGCCCCGAGTACGGCCGCGAGGGCGGCCCGGCGGTCGACGAGGACCGCTACATGGAGTTCTGGAACCTCGTCTTCATGCAGTTCGAGCGCGGTCCGGGCACCGGCAAGGAGGACTACCCGATCCTCGGCGAGCTGCCGGCGAAGAACATCGACACCGGCATGGGCCTGGAGCGGATGGCCTCCATCCTCCAGGGCGTCGACAACCTCTACGAGATCGACGAGGTCCGGCCGATCCTGGACCGGGCCGCCGAGCTGACCGGCAAGCGGTACGGCGCGCGCTCCGGCCATGTGGCCAGCGAGTCGCACCCCGACGACGTCCGGCTGCGGGTGATCGCCGACCATGTGCGCACCGCGTTGATGCTGATCGGCGACGGGGTGACCCCGTCGAACGAGGGCCGGGGCTACGTGCTGCGCCGGATCATGCGCCGGGCGATCCGCGCGGTCCGGCTGCTCGGCTACCAGGACCGGGCGCTGCCCGAGCTGCTGCCGGTGGCCCGGGACTGCATGTCCCCGTCGTACCCGGAGCTGGCCGCCGAGTTCGGCCGGATCTCCCAGTACGCGTACGCCGAGGAGGACGCGTTCCTCGCCACGCTGCGCGCGGGCACCACGATCCTGGACACCGCGATCGCGGAGACGAAGTCGGCGGGCAAGCCGGCCATCTCCGGCGACAAGGCGTTCCAGCTGCACGACACGTACGGCTTCCCGATCGACCTGACCCTGGAGATCGCGGCCGAGCAGGGGCTGCAGGTCGACGCGGAGGGTTTCCGCCGGCTGATGGCCGACCAGCGGAGCCGGGCGAAGGCGGACGCGCAGGCGCGCAAGACCGGGCACACGGACGTGTCGGCGTACCGGTCGGTGCTCGACGGTGGTGGTCCGGTGGAGTTCACCGGCTACACCGAGCTGAACCGGGAGTCGCGGGTGCGGGCGCTGCTCGCCGGCGGCGCCGAGGTGGGCGCGGCGGTCGAGGGCGACACCATCGAGCTGGTGCTCGACACCACGCCGTTCTACGCCGAGGGCGGCGGCCAGCAGCCCGACCAGGGCCTGATCACGGTCGGCGGTGGCCAGCTCGAGGTCTTCGACGTGCAGCAGCCGGTGCCGGGGCTGATCGTGCACCGGGCCCGGGTGCTCCGGGGTGAGGTGCGCGCCGGGGAGACCGGGTACGCCGAGATCGACGTGTCCCGGCGGCGGGCGATCTCCCGGTCGCACACCGCAACCCACCTGGTGCACCAGACCATGCGCAACTTCCTCGGCGAGTCGGCCACCCAGGCGGGTTCGCTGAACGCGCCGGGCCGGCTGCGGTTCGACTTCAACACCCCCACCGGCGTGGCGCCGAGCGTGCTGCACGACGTGGAGCAGCAGGTCAACGAGGTGCTTTTGGCCGACCTGGAGGTGCACGCCTTCATCACCACCCAGGAGGAGGCCCGCCGGATCGGCGCGATGGCACTGTTCGGCGAGAAGTACGGCGAGCGGGTCCGGGTCGTCGAGGTCGGCGACTACGCCCGGGAGCTGTGCGGCGGCACGCACGTGGCCCGGTCGGCGCAGCTCGGCCTGGTGAAGATCCTCTCCGAGGCCTCGGTCGGCTCCGGCGTGCGCCGGATCGAGGCCCTCGTCGGCATGGACGCGTTCGGCTTCCTGGCCCGCGAGCACCTGCTGGTCTCCCGGCTGGCCGAGCTGTTCCGGGTCCCCGGCGACCAGGTCGCCGACCGGGTGGAGCAGACCGTCACCCAGCTGCGGGACGCGGAGAAGGAGCTGGAGAAGCTGCGCGCCCAGCTGGTGCTCGGCGGCGCGGCGGCGCTCGCCGCGCAGGCGAAGGACGTGCGCGGGGTGGCGTACGTCGGCACCGAGGCGCCCGAGGGGGCGGCCGGCAACGATGTGCGGACGCTGGCCCAGGAGATCCGTGGCCGGATCGACCCGGCCCGGCCGGCGGTGGTCGCCGTGGCGGCCCGGGCCAACGGCAAGTCGTCCCTGGTGGTGGCGGTCAACCAGGCCGCGCGTGGGCGCGGCCTGACCGCGAAGGACCTGGTCAAGGCGGCGTTCTCCGGCCGTGGTGGTGGCAGCGACGACCTCGCCCAGGGTGGTGGCCTGCCCGCGGCCGAGGCGCCGAACCTGCTGGCCACCGTGGAGAAGGCGATCGCCGAGGCGTGATGACGCACCGACTGCGGCCAGGGCGGACCATTCCGGTCCGCCCTGAGCCGTCCCGAGGGGTGTCCGATCATGGGTGAGCTGTCCCGTGGGGTCCGGCTCGGGGTGGACGTCGGGCAGGTTCGGGTCGGCGTTGCCCGCTCCGACCCGCACGGCATCCTGGCCACCCCGTTGGTCACCCTCGCCCGGGACCTGACCGCTGCCGCCGACGCGGTGCCCGCTGACATGGCGGCGCTGGTCGACCTCATCGCGGAACACGAGGCCGTCGAGGTGATCGTCGGTCTTCCGGTCAATCTTTCCGGCAAACACGGTCCGGCCGCGACGAACGTCTCGGCGTACGCTGCCCGTCTGGCCGATGTAATAGCGCCGGTTCCGGTGGCGCTGACGGACGAGAGGATGTCGACCGTCGTGGCGAGTCGTAGGCTGGCCGAACGTGGCGTCCGGGGAAAACGCCAACGGGCGGTGGTCGACCAGGCCGCCGCGGTGGAGATTCTGCAGAGCTGGCTGGACGCGCAGCGGAGGCGGACGTAATGATCGACGATCTGGATCTGGGGTTCGACGAGGCGGAGAGGGGGGAGAAGGGCCGGCACCGGCGCGGCGCCGTGGCCAAGCGCAACGGCAAGTCGGGCGGTCGGGGCAAGACGGTCTTCGCCCTGCTGATGGCCCTCGTGCTGCTCGGCGGCATCGGCGGCGGCGCGTACGTCGGCTTCGACCGGATCCGCAACCACTTCGTCACCCCGGACTACGACGGCCCCGGCTCCGGTGAGGCGCTGGTCGAGGTGAAGGCCGGCGACACCCTCACCGACATCGGTGACTCCCTCTACGACGCCGGGGTGGTGAAGAGCACCAAGGCGTTCATCGAGGCCGCGGACGCCAACTCCCGCAGCAAGAACATCCAGGTCGGCCGCTACAAGGTCAGGAAGCAGATGAAGGCCGCCGACGCGGTGAACCTGCTGCTCGACCCGAAGAGCCGGGTGGTGAACGGGGTGACCATCCCCGAGGGCACCATCAGCCTGGCGATCTACGACATCCTCTCCAAGCAGACCAAGATCCCGGTCGCCGACTTCAAGGCCGCCGCGAAGGATCCGGTCAAGCTGGGCGTGCCGGCCTACTGGTTCACGCGCGGCGACGGCAAGAAGGGCCCGAAGAGCATCGAGGGCTTCCTCTTCCCGGCGACCTACGAGATCCCGCCGAAGGCCACCGCCGAGCAGATCCTGTCGATGATGGTGGACCAGTTCCTCACCGTCACCCAGGAGCTGAACTTCGTCGAGAAGGCGCAGCAGGAGCGGAAGATCTCCCCGTACGAGGCGCTGATCACCGCGTCCATCGCGCAGGCCGAGTCGGTCAACCACGTGGACCTGCCGAAGGTGGCCCGGGTGATCTACAACCGGGTCTACACCGACAAGTACCACTGCAAGTGCCTGGAGATCGACAGCGCGATCAACTACTGGCTGCGACTGCAGGGCAAGGACCCGAAGGACTCAGACGTCCTCAAGCAGTCCGAGCTCAACGACCCGAAGAACCCGTACCGCACGCACGGCGTCGACGGGTTGACGATCACCCCGATCAGCAACCCCGGCGAGGACGCGCTCAAAGGCGCGGTGAACCCGCCGCCCGGTGACTGGATCTACTTCATGACCATCGACCAGAAGGGCACGATGGGCTACGGCTCCAACGACGCGGACTTCCGGAAGCTGATCCGGACCATGTGCGACAACAAGGTGCTGACCGGATCGAACTGCACGTCGTGAGGGCCGCCGTCGTCGGCAGGCCGATCGCGCACTCGCTCTCCCCGGTGATCCACAACGCCGGGTACGCGGCGGCCGGGCTGACCGGGTGGTCGTACACCCGGATCGAGTGCGGGGCCGAGGAGCTGCCCGGGTTGGTGGCCGGGCTCGGCCCGGAGTGGGCCGGGCTGTCGGTGACCATGCCGGGCAAGGAGGCGGCGCTCGCGCTGGCCGACCAGGTCTCGCCGGTCGCCGCCGCCGTCGGGGCCGCCAACACGCTGGTACGCCGACCTGACGGCGCCTGGTACGCCGACAACACCGACGTCACCGGCATGGTCGACGTGCTCGCCGGGGTGGCGGTGGGGGCGACGGTCACCGTGCTGGGCGCGGGTGGCACCGCCCGGGCGGCCCTCGCCGCGGCGGCCCGGCTCGGCGCGGCCGAGGTGACCGTGGT
>NZ_JAEVHJ010000157.1:0-14525 GCF_016802855.1 Micromonospora sp. ATA51
GACGAGCCGGCGGGTCAACGCGTCGAGTTGCTCGCGGAGCCGGTCCGCGGCGGCCGGGTCGGTGATGCCGGTCAGCTCCTGGCGGGCCTGGTCGACGAGCCGCTGGGCCTCGTCGAGGCGGCCGGCGGTCAGCGCCGCGCGGGCCCCCGCGATGGTCTCCTCGACGCCGCGCACCTCGGCCTGCTGCGGATGGAGCAGCTTGGTCAGGGTCCACAGCGGGCTGCTCGGCCCGGCGGTGCGGCTGCCGATCCCGAGCCCCGACACCAGCGCGATCAGCGCGACCACCGCGGCGGCCAGGCGCAGCGTCCAGGGGCGGGTCCGGCGGGAGCGGACGGCCGGTCGCAGGGGCACCGGCGGCTCGGGTGTCCCGCCGTCACCGGTCGGCGTGGGCGGGCGCACGTCCGCCGGCGGGGGCGCGTCGTCGGCGATGTCGGCGTGCCAGGCGGCGAGCATCGCGGCGAGGTCGTCGTCGGTCGGCGCCTCCTCGCCCCGGCCGAGGGCGTCGAGCAGCAGGTCGTCGCGGGCGATGACCTCGAGGTCAATCGCCTGCTCGCCGCCGCCCGGCGTGCGCTCACTCATGCCGCCACCTCGTCCAGAGCGTCCCCGGCAAGCGTACGGAGCCGGGCCAGGGCGCGGGACTGGGCCACCCGTACGGCCGCCGCCGTCATTCCGACGATCAGTCCCACCTCGTCGGCGGGCAGCCCCACCGCGACCCGCAGCAGGATGATCTCCCGCTGCGCCTCCGGCAGCTTCTTCAGCAGCACCGACAGCCGCCGGGCCAGGTCGGTGGCGACGGCCTGCTGTTCCGGGCCGGGAGCGGCATCGGGCTGCTCCAGCGGGGCGTCGATGGGGGTGACGGCGGAGTCGCGGATGGCGGCGCGCTGCGCGTCAGCCACCTTGTGCGCGGCAATGCCGTAGACGAAGGCGGCGAAGGGCGAGCCCTGGTCGCGGTAGCCAGGCAGCGCCCGCAGCACGGCCACGCACACCTCCTGGGCGACGTCGTCGGCCGTGGTGTACGCCCCGCCGACCCGCCCGAGGCGCGCCCGGCAGTACCGGACCAGGCCGGGTCGTACATCGGTGAGCAGCTCAGCCATCGCCCTCCGGTCGCCCTGGACGGCCTGGCGGACCAGCTCTGGATCGACTGCTCGAATCATGGGGTTGCGAGACACCTTCGTTACCGACGGGTTAACCGCACCGTACTGAGTCCGGCTGGTTTCCGCACCTCTCACGTTGGGTAGCGGGGCGGCACCGAAAGTTATGTGTTGCGACTTGACGTACCGCGGCGATGTCTCTGTCAGGAAGCAGCGACGGGAGGGTCGATGGGCGTCGAGGTGGCCGTGCAGGGACTGACGAAGTCCTTTGGTGGCCAGCCGGTCTGGTCGGACGTCACCCTGACCCTGCCGGCGGGCGAAATATCCGTTCTGCTGGGGCCCTCCGGCACGGGGAAATCGGTGTTCCTCAAGACCCTGGTCGGCCTGCTCCGGCCCGACCGCGGCTCCATCGTGATCGAGGGCCAGGACCTGCCCCGCCTGTCCGAGCGGAAGCTGTACGAGGTGCGCAAGCTGTTCGGCGTGCTGTTCCAGGACGGCGCGCTGTTCGGCTCGATGAACATCTACGACAACGTGGCGTTCCCGCTGCGCGAGCACACCCGCAAGTCCGAGTCGCAGATCCGCGCCGTGGTCACCCAGAAGCTCGACATGGTCGGCCTGGTCGGCGCCGAGAAGAAGCTGCCCGGCGAGATCTCCGGCGGGATGCGCAAGCGGGCCGGGCTGGCCCGCGCCCTCGTGCTCGACCCGCAGATCATCCTCTTCGACGAGCCGGACTCCGGGCTGGACCCGGTGCGCACCGCCTACCTCAACCAGCTCATCATCGACCTCAACCAGCGCACCGAGGCGACGTTCCTGATCGTCACCCACGACATCAACACCGCCCGGACCGTGCCGGACAACATCGGCCTGATCTACCACGGGCACCTGGCCATGTTCGGCCCCCGGGAGATGCTGCTGTCCAGCACCGAACCGGTGGTGCGGCAGTTCCTCAACGCGCAACGGGTCGGGCCGATCGGCATGGCCGAGGAGAAGGACGCCGAGGAACTCGAGGCCGAGGCGCAGGCCGGGGTGGAACTGCCGCCGCTGCCGCCCATCCCGCTGCAGCTCCCGCCGACCGACGGACTGCCCCGGCGGGCCGAGCGCCCACCGGGCGAGTGGTGCCGGGAGTACGGCGTCACCCCGCCGCCGGGGTCGTTCGAGGGCCGCCTGGACGCGGAGCGACCCACCATCGAGCTGGGCCGGCACCTGGCGATGGACGGGCGCCAGCAGCGGGAGGTGACCGGATGAGCGCCCCGGTCGGCGCCCTGCGCCGCTCCGGCGACTTCTTCGCGTTCTGCCTGGACACCCTGCGCGGCCTGGGCCGCCGGCCGGTGCAGGTCCGCGAGTTCGTCCAGCAGGCGTGGTTCATCAGCTCGGTGTCGATCCTGCCGGCCGCGTTGGTCTCGATCCCGTTCGGCGCGGTCATCGCCCTGCAGCTCGGCTCCCTGGTCCGGCAGCTCGGCGCGCAGTCGTTCACCGGCGCCGCGTCGGTGCTCGCCGTCGTCCGCGAGGCGGGCCCGATCGTCACCGCGCTGATCATCGCCGGCGCCGGCGGCTCGGCGATCTGCGCCGACCTGGGCTCCCGCAAGATCCGCGAGGAGCTGGACGCGATGCAGGTCCTGGGCATCGACCCGATCCAGCGCCTCGTGGTGCCCCGGGTGCTGGCCTCGATCCTGGTCGCCGTCCTGCTCAACGGGCTGGTCAGCGTGGTCGGGGTGACCGGCGGCTACACCTTCAACGTGGTCATGCAGGGCGGCACGCCCGGGGCGTACCTGGCGAGCTTCCAGGCCCTCGGGCAGCTGCCCGACCTGCTGGTCGGCGAGGTCAAGGCGGCGCTGTTCGGCGCCACCGCCGCGCTCGTCGCCTCCTATCAGGGGATGAACGCCAAGGGCGGCCCCAAGGGGGTCGGCGACGCCGTCAACCAGAGCGTCGTCGTCACGTTCATGCTGCTGTTCGCCCTGAACTTCGTCGTCACGGCCGTGTACTTCCAGGTCGTACCGCAGAAGGGGAGCTGACGTGGTCGTGCTGCGCTACCTCGACGACCTGGGCGGACAGCTCGCCTTCTACCTGCGCGCCTTCGCCTGGACGCCGCGCACGCTGCGCCGCTACAAGCGTGAGGTGGTCCGGCTGCTGGCCGAGGTCAGCTTCGGCTCCGGCGCGCTCGCCGTGCTCGGCGGCACCGTCGGCGTGATCTGCTTCCTCACCTTCTTCACCGGCACCGAGGTCGGCCTGCAGGGCTACCAGGCGCTCGACCAGATCGGCAGCAGCGCCTTCACCGGCTTCGTCTCGGCGTACTTCAACACCCGGGAGATCTCGCCGCTGGTGGCGGCGCTGGCGCTGTCGGCCACCGTCGGCTGCGGGTTCACCGCCCAGCTCGGCGCGATGCGGATCTCCGAGGAGGTCGACGCGCTCGAGGTGATGGGCGTGCCGTCGCTGCCGTTCCTGGTCACCACCCGGATGATCGCCGGGTTCATCGCGGTCGTCCCGCTGTACGTGGTGGGCCTGCTCTCCAGCTACCTGGCCACCCGCACCATCGCCGTCGGCTACTTCGGACAGTCCGCCGGCACCTACGACTACTACTTCCACCTCTTCCTGCCGCCCGGGGACGTGCTCTGGTCCTTCGGCAAGGTGCTGGTCTTCAGCGTGATCGTGGTGCTGGTGCACTGCTGGTACGGCTACACCGCCAAGGGCGGGCCGGCGGGGGTGGGCGTCGCCGTCGGGCGGGCCGTCCGCACGGCCATCGTCGCGGTCAACGTCGTCGACTTCTTCCTGTCGCTGGCCATCTGGGGCGCCACGACCACCGTCCGGATCGCGGGGTGAACATGAGACATCGCGTCCTCGGCATCGTCTTCATCGCCGTGCTGACCGCGGCGCTGACCGCCTCCGTGCTGCAGTACCGCAAGGCGTTCACCCCGGTCGAGCGGGTCACCCTGCACGCCGACCGCGCCGGCCTGCAACTGCTCGACGGCGCCGACGTCAAGGTCCGCGGCGTCGTCGTCGGCGACGTCCGCTCGGTCCGCAGCGACGGCGGCGGCGCCGTCATCGGGCTGGCGCTCGACCCCGCCACCACCGGCCGGATCCCCGCCGACGTGACCGCCCGGCTGCTGCCCAAGACCCTGTTCGGCGAGCGGTACGTGGAGCTGGTCCCGCCGCCCGCCAGCACCGCCGGGCCGATCCGCGACGGCGCGGTCATCACCCAGGACCGCAGCCGCACCGCGGTCGAGCTGGAACGGGTCCTCGACCAGGCGTTGCCGCTGCTGCAGTCCATCCGGCCCGACCAGCTCGCCGCCACCCTCGGCGCCATCTCCACCGCCCTGGAGGGGCGCGGCGACCAGCTCGGCGCGAACCTGACCCGGCTCGACGCGTACCTGCGCCAGCTCAACCCGGCGCTGCCCACCATCGCCGAGGACGTCCGCCAGCTCGCCGTCGTGCTGGACGGCTACGACGCCGCGCTGCCGGACCTGCTCGCCCTGCTGCGCGACGTCACCGTCACCGCGACCACGGTCACCGACCAGCGCACCCAGCTCGCCGCGTTCCTCGCCGACACCACCGACACCGCCGACACCACCCGCGGCTTCCTCGACCGGCACGCGACCAGCTCATCCGGCTCGGCGACGTCAGCCGCCCGGTGCTGGAACTGCTCGCCACCTACGCCCCCGAGTACCCGTCCCTGGTGCACGGCCTGGTCGCCCTGCAACCCCGGGTGGAGCAGGTCTTCGCCGGCGGGCGGATGCACATCACCCTGGAGGTGACCCGCGACGGCGGCCCGTACGAGCGGGGCCGCGACGAGCCGGTCTACGCCGCCCACGACGGCCCGAACTGCCGGGGCCTGCCCGACCCGCACGTGCCCGCGCCCGAGGTGCCCGTCGCCGACGGCTACGACCACGGCGGCACCCGTACCCGGCCGCCCCTGCCGGTCGGCACGCCGGCCGGCCCGGCCACCGCCCCGGCCGCCGGCCCCGAGATGGGGCGGGCCGGCACCGGCGAGGAGAGCGCCCTGGTCAAACCCCTCGTCGGCGGGCTCACCGGCACGCCCCCGGCGGAGGTGCCCGACATCGCGGTGCTGCTCTGGGGACCGCTGCTGCGCGGAGCGGTGGTGAACGCGCGATGACCGGGAAGACGACCGCCTCGCTGGTCAAGCTCGTGGTCTTCGCCGTGGTGACCCTGCTCGCCACCGCACTGCTCGCCCAGACCCTCGGCGCGTTCCCGCCCGACGGCGTCACCTACCGCGCCCGGTTCACCGACGTGACCGGCCTGCTGCCCGGCGACGACGTCCGGATCGCCGGGGTGCGGGTGGGCAAGGTCAGCGACATCGCGGTGGTCGACGACACGGTCGCCGAGGTGGCCTTCACCGTCGACCGCGACGTGGCCGTGGCCACCAGCGTCCGCGCGAAGATCCGCTACCGGAACCTGGTCGGCCAGCGGTACGTGGCGCTGAGCGAGGGCCCGGGGGAGGGCAGGCCGCTGCGCGCCGACGGGCTGATCCCGCTCGCCCAGACCACCCCCGCGCTGGACCTGACCGTGCTGTTCAACGGGTTCCGGCCGCTGTTCACCGCGCTGAACCCGGACGACGTCAACAAGCTCGCCTATGAGATCATCCAGGTCCTGCAGGGCGAGGGCGGCACCGTCGCCAGCCTGCTGCAACGCACCGCCTCGCTGACCAACACCCTCGCCGACCGGGACGCCGTCATCGGCCGGGTGGTCACCAACCTCAACCGCGTCCTGGCCACCCTGGCCACCCGGGACCGCGAGCTGGACCAGAGCATCGCCCAGTTGCAGCAGTTCGTCTCCGGGCTGGCCGCCGACCGCACCGCCATCGGCGACGCCCTGGTCAACCTGGGCGACCTGACCACCACGACCGCCTCGCTGCTGGGTCAGGTCCGGCCGCCGCTGGCCGCCGACGTCCGCGCTCTCGACGACCTCGCCGGCACCCTGAACCACAACTCCGCCGTCATCGACGGCACCCTGGGCCGGCTGCCGGAGCGCTACGAGTCGCTGACCCGGGTCGCCTCCTACGGCTCCTGGTTCAACTTCTACCTCTGCGACTTCGACGGGCGGGTGGCCGTCGCCGGCCATGCCCCGCTGAACCCGGCCACGTTCAGCGCCCCCGCCGCCCGCTGCGCCACCGGAGGCAGCCAGTGAAACCCTTCCGCGAACGCAACCCGGTCGTCGTCGGCGCGACCGCGCTGACCCTGATCCTCGCCGCCCTGCTCGGCGCCTTCCAGCTCGACCGGCTGGCCGCCCTCACCGGCCGCACGTACCAGGCCGCGTTCCACGACGCCAGCGGCCTGGCCACCGGCAACGAGGTCCGGGTGGCCGGGGTCCGGGTGGGCCGGGTGACCGGGGTGGAACTGGCCCAAGGCGCCCAGCCGTACGTGCGGGTCCGGTTCCGGGTCGACGACGACGGCGTACGGCTCGGCCGGGACACCGGCGCCACCATCCGGATCAAGACGGTGCTCGGGCAGAAGTACCTGGCCCTGTCGCCGGCCGGACCGGGGAAGCTGCCCGAGGACGGGCAGATCCCGCTGGCCCGCACCGCCGCCCCGTTCGACGTGGTGCAGGCGGTCACCGGCCTCGCCGACACCCTCGACAAGATCGACACCGACCAGCTCGCCCAGGCGTTCGACACCCTGTCCCGGACCTTCGCCGACACCCCGGCCAGCGTCGGCACCTCGCTGACCGGACTGTCCCGGCTGTCCCGGACCGTGGCGAGCCGCGACGCCGAGCTGCGTACCCTGCTCGCCCGCACCCGGGACGTCACCGGCGTGCTCGCCCAACGCGACGACGAGTTCCGCAAGCTCGTCACCGACGGCGAGCGGCTGCTCGCCGAGGTCAGCCGCCGCCGCGACGCCATCCACCGGCTGCTCGTCGGCACCAACGACCTCAGCGTCCAACTGTCCGGGCTGGTCGCCGACAACCGCGCCCAGCTCGAACCGGCGCTGCGCAAGCTGCGCGACGTGGTGGCGATCCTGCAACGCAACCGCGACGACCTGGAGCAGACCATCCGGCGGATGGGCCCGTTCGTCACCGCGTTCGCCAACGTGGTCGGCAACGGCCGCTGGTTCGACTCGTACGTCGACGGCCTGCTCCAGCCGTACCTGCCCGCGACGGGAGGACGCTGATGCCCGGCCCGATCCAGCGCTGGCGCCGCCCCCTGGCCGCCGCGACCGTGCTGCTGACCGCCGTCGCCGTCGGAGTGGTGCTGTGGCGCCACGAGCCACCCCAGCGGCGGGTGGTCGCGTACTTCACCAAGGCGGTCGGGGTGTACCCCGGCTCCGACGTACGGGTGCTCGGCGTCCGGGTCGGCGAGGTCGAGTCGGTCACCCCGCAGGGCCGCACCGTACGCGTCGAGATGCGCTACGACCCGGCGGTGGACGTGCCCGCCGACGCCCAGGCGCTGATCGTCCCGCCGAGCGTGGTCAGCGACCGGTACGTGCAGCTCGCCCCGGCGTTCACCGGCGGGCCCGCGCTGGCCGACGGTGCGCAGATCCCGGTCGAGCGGACCGCCGCCCCGATGGAGATCGACGACATCTACCAGGCGCTCGACGAGTTCAACCGGGCCCTCGGCCCGCAGGGCGCCAACGCCGACGGCGCCCTGTCCGACCTGGTCGCCACCGGCCGGGCCAACCTCCAGGGCAACGGCGGGAACCTGCACGACACCCTCGACGGGCTGTCCCGCGCGCTGACCACCCTCGCCGACGGGCGGCAGGACCTGTTCGGCTCGGTGGCCAACCTGCAACGCTTCACCACCGCACTGGCCCGCAGCGACCAGCAGGTGCGCGGCTTCAACCAGCAGCTCGCCGACGTCGCCGAGCAGCTCGCCGGCGAGAAGGAGGAGCTGGCCGCGGCGCTGCGCAACCTGTCCGCCGCGCTGGCCGAGGTCACCGCCTTCGTGAAGCAGAACCGGACCGTGCTGGCCTCGAACGTGGCCGCGTTGACCGACATCACCGGCGTGCTGGTCCGCCAGCAGCAGGCGGTCATCGACATTCTCGACGTGACGCCGCTGGCCGTGAACAACCTCAGCCTCGCCTATAACCCGCGATCGGGCACCCTCGACACCCGCGACAACGTCCTCGGCCCCTACGACCCGGCCACCTTCGTCTGCTCCCTGATGGTGGACCAGCTCCCCGCCGGCCAGGTGCCGGCGAAGTGCACCGCGCTGGCGCAGACCCTGCGCTCCCGCGGTCTGCCGCTGACCGACCAGCTGCGCAAGCTGCTCAAGCTGCCGCCCGGCGCCCCGGCGGCCGGCGGGCCTCACCGGGATCCGTCAGCTCCCCCGGTGCGCCGACCGCCGACGAGGCGCCGGGCGGCTCCACCATCACCAGCGACCCGACCCTCGGCGGCATCCTGCGGGGCCCGGCATGACCGCCCGGGCGCTGCGGATGCTGGCCGGCGTCGTGGTGGCGGCGCTGCTGCCCGCCGGCTGTGGGCTGCCCGAGCTCGCCGACCTGCCGCTGCCGGGCGGGGCGCCGACCGGCGACGGCTACACGGTCACCGCCGAGTTCGGCGACGTGCTCGACCTGGTGCCCCGGGCCGCCGTCAAGGTCGACGACGTGACCGTCGGCACCGTGGAGAAGATCTCCCTGTCGGGCTGGCACGCCCGGGTGCGGCTGCGCATCGACCGCGCGGTGCGGCTGCCCGCGAACGCCACCGCCGCCGTACGCCAGAGCAGCCTGCTCGGGGAGAAGTACGTGACGGTGGCCCCGCCGCCCACCGGGCCGGCCAGCGGGCGCCTCGCCGACGGCGACGTCATCCCGCTGTCCCGCACCACCCGGGGCGCCGAGGTCGAGGAGGTGCTGGCCGCCCTCGGGCTGCTGCTCAACGGCGGCGGCCTGGCCCAGTTGCGGACCATCAACGCCGAACTCGGCAAGGCCCTCGACGGCCGCGAGTCCGACGTCCGGGACACCCTGCGGCAGCTCGACACCTTCATCGGCGGGCTCGACCGGCAGAAGACCGACATCGTCCGCGCCATCGACGCGCTCGACCGGCTGACCGGCCGGCTCGACCGGCAGCGGCAGGTCGTCGGGGACGCGCTGGATTCGCTCGCCCCCGGCCTGACCGTGCTGGCCCAGCAGCGGGCCCAGCTCACCGGGGCGCTGACCGCCCTCGGTGAGCTCGGCGAGGTCGGCACCCGGGTGGTCGACCGCAGCCGGGACGACACCCTGGCCAGCGTCCGGGCCCTGCAACCGATCCTGGAACAGCTCGCCCGGGCCGGCGACGACCTGCCGAAGTCGCTGGACTTCATGCTGTCGTACCCGTTCCCGCCCAACGTCACGGGCGCGATCGTCGGCGACTTCGTCAACCTGGCGGTCACGGCCGACCTCGACGCCGCCAACATCCTGGCCCAACCTGGTCGCCGCCGCGCCGCTCCGGGTCCGGTCGGCCACCCGGCCGAACGCCCCCGCCGCGCCCCGGCCGCCCGCCGCGGGCGGCGCGAAGCCCTCGCCCGGCAGCCTGCCCGGCGGCATCGGGCTGCCCGACCTGCCGCTGCTGAAGTGCCTGCCCGACCTGAAGGACTTCCCGGCCCGGTGGACGCCGCCGAAGGAGTGCGGCCTGCCGGAAGGCTGCGTCCTGCTCAAGCCCGGCTCGGCGGTGCCCCTCGGCGGGCTGCTGCTGCCGAAGGGGATCGTGCCGCCGGGTACCGCCTTGCCGGCCGGTACCGAACTGCCCTCCGGCACCGTGCTGACCGCCGAGTGCGTGCTGCCGGTGACCGGGGCGGTCATCGGTCAGATCGGCGACCTGCCGGATCTCCTGGGAGGGGGGCTGATCCCGTGATCGGACGGACCGCGAAGCTCCAGGTGCTGGCCTTCGTGCTGGTCAGCGTGCTGGGCATCGGCTACGTCGGGTTCCGCTACGTCGGCCTCGGCGACCGGCTCTTCGGCGGCGGCTACGTCGTCCACGTCGACCTGGCCCGGGCCGGTGGCATCTTCGCCAACGCCCCGGTCACCTACCGTGGCGTCCCCGTCGGCCGGGTCACCGCCGTCGAGCTGCGCGCCGACGCAGTCCGCGCCGACCTGCGGATCGACCGGGGCGTACGGGTGCCGGACGCGCTGCGGGCCGTGGTGACCCAGCGCTCCGCCGTCGGCGAGCAGTACCTCGACCTGCGGCCCGAGCGCGACGGCGGGCCGTTCCTCGCCGCCGGCGCGGTCATCCCGGTCGACCGCACCGGCGTCCCGCTCGCCCCCGAGGCGCTGCTGACCAACCTCGACGCCCTGGTCCGCTCGATCGACCCGGACGACCTGACCGTGCTGATCAGCGAGCTGGGCACCGCGTTCGAGGGCAACGAGCAGGCCCTCGCGCGGATCCTCGACGCCGGTGACGCGCTGCTCACCGACGCGAACGCCCGGCTGCCTGAGACGCTGACGCTGATCCGGGACGGGCGGACCGTGCTCACCACCCAGGCGGAGTCCGCCGAGGCGTTGCGCCGCTGGTCCGCCGGCCTGGCGGAGCTCGCCGCCACCGTCCGCGCCGCCGACCCCGACCTGCGCCGGCTGCTCGCCACCGGCCCGCCGGCCGGCGCCGAGCTGCGGGCCCTGCTGCGCGGACTCGAACCCAACATCGGCGCGCTGCTCGGCAACCTGGTCACCGTCAACGGCATCGCCGCCCGCCGGCTGCCCGGCATCGAGCAGCTGCTGGTGACCTACCCGGTCGCGGTGTCCGGCGGCTTCACCGTCACCCCGGGCGACGGCACCGCCCACCTCGGCCTCGTCGTCAACGCGGGCGACCCGCCGTCCTGCGTCTACCGCGGCGGCGGCACCAAGTGCAGCGGTCAGGAACGCGCCGCCGGTGCCAACGTACGCGGGGCGCAGAACGCGCCGCGACCCGGCGGACGCGAACCCGCCCCCGCCCCGTCCGACCAGGGCGACCAGGGCGCCTCGGGCGGGTACGATCCCGCGACCGGCCTGGTGCTCGGCCCCGACGGGCGACCGTTGCAGTTCGGCGGAACCGGCGGACAGTACCGGACCGCTGGTGACCAGTCGTGGAAGCAGTTGCTGCTCGCCGGGGTGACCCCGTGACCGGCGTACCCGAGGAGGTGCCCGTGCAGGGCCGCAAGGATCCCAAGCTCAGAGTGATCAACGGAGCAAAGGCGGGGGCGCCCGGTCGTTCCCGGCAGCGCAGACTCGTCACCCGTGCCGTGCCGCCGCAGGCCGAACCGATCGAGGACGTGCTGGAACGCCTTGACCGGGAGCCGGTCGAGGATCCGACCGGAACCGAGGACCTCACCGTGCCCGGCGACCCGGCGGAGGTCGAGGACCTGCCGGACCCCGACGACGATCCCGCCGCGACGGAGGACGCCGCAGAGGACGCCGAGACCACGAGGGCGACCGCCGCTGCGGACCGCACCGCGGCCGCCCACGACCATGCCGGTGTGCCGCGTCGCCGGCGGGCGCTGGCCGGGCTGCTCGCGGTGCTGCTCGCCGCCGCCCTCGCGGCGGCCGGCGTGTACGGGCACCGCTGGTACGTCGACCGCGCGACCGACCAGGCCCGAAGGGACGCCGTCGCCGCCGCCCGGCAGGCCAGCGTCAACTTCGTCTCGGTCAGCGCCGCCAGCGTCGACCGGGACCTGCAACGCATCGTCACCGGGGCCACCGGCGACTTCAAGGACGAGTTCACCCGCGGCCAGGCGCAGGTGCGCAAGGCGGTGGTGGAGAACAAGGTCCAGTCGCAGGGGTCGGTGCTGCGCGCCGGACTGGTCTCCGGGGACCGCGGCCACGCCGTCGTGCTGGTGGCCGTCGACGCCACCGTCCGGAACGTCAAGGCACCCGACGGCCGCCCCTCGCACTACCGCATCCAGGTGGACCTGGTCCGCGACCGCGACTCCGGCGACTGGCTGGTGTCCCGCCTGCAGTTCGTCGGCTGACCCGGAGGAGGAGTCCGATGCGTGTCCCCACTGTCCTGCGCCGACGGCCCGGACGGCTCCCGCTGGTGCCGACGCTCGTCGTCGCGCTCCTGGTCGTGGCAGCCGTCGCCGCCGCTGCCTGGTACGGCGACCATCGCGCCGGCCAGCGCGACCGGGCCGTTCGCCAGGCCCTGGCCACCGCGCCCGCCGCCGCAAAGGCGATCTTCTCGTACGACTACCGCACCTTCGACGACAGCGTCGCCAACGGACGGACCTTCGCGACCGGCGACTTCGCCGACGAGTACGCCCGGACCACCGCGACGCTCAAGGAGACCGCGACCAAGCAGCAGGCGGTGGTCCTGGCCGAGGTCTCCGCTACCGGGGTGGTCACCTCAGACACCGACCGGGTGGAACTGCTCGTCTACCTCAACCAGTACCGGCGCAACGTCAGCACGGCGGGGGAGAAGGTCGACCAGAACCGGGTCGTGCTCACCATGGTCCCGGTTGACGGCGAATGGAAGGTCGTCAAGGCGACAGCGATCTGACGCCGCCCAGGCGGGACGGTCGACCATTTGCCCGCACCTGATACATCCGGCGGCGTATTCGTGACGAGGACCAGATGGGCCGAAAGGTGAAACCGGTCTGCCTGTGCGCACGCTGTTCATTTGTGTCGTAGGCACGCCGCACCCGGCAGCCGCCTCACCGAGCGGGTGGGCCGGGGCCAGCGGACGGTCCTGCTGACCCTCAAAGTGGACGTTCAGCGGGGTCGGCGCGACGAAGGAGACGGCCACGGTCAACATCATCGAGCCGTCGCCGGTGCAGGCCGGCATCGAGGTCAGCTACCGCTGCCGCCGAGGCTGACCGGGTTTCCCGGTCACCGTGTTCGGGTAGGTCCCTCGCTGACCGACCTGAACACGTGTGTGGAGGCCCTTCGATGAAAGACAACTTCGGGGACGCGGTGGGCGACGCGTTCCGTTCGGTGATGCTGTTCCTGCCCAAGGCCGTCGCCTTCATCGCGATCCTGGTGGTCGGCTGGCTGGTCGCCAAGGCCGTGCTGAAGCTCGTGGACAAGATCCTGGAACGGGTGCACTTCGACAAGGCCGTCGAGCGCGGCGGCATCAAGACCGCCCTGGCCCGGTCGAAGTACGACGCCAGCGACATCGTCGCGAAGCTGGCCTACTACGGGGTGCTGCTGGTGACCCTCCAGCTCGCCTTCGGCATCTGGGGCCCCAACCCGATCTCCGACCTGATCGCCGGCGTCATCGCCTGGCTGCCCCGGGCCTTCGTCGCCATCGTCATCGTGGTGGTGGCCGCCGCGATCGCCAAGGCGGTCAAGGACATCATCTCCAGCGCCCTCGGCGGCCTGTCCTACGGCCGGATCCTCGCCAACATCGCCTCGGTGTTCATCCTGGGTCTGGGCGTCATCGCGGCGCTGAACCAGATCGGCGTGGCCACCGCGGTGACCACCCCGGTGCTGATCGCGGTGCTCGCGACCGTCGGCGGCATCCTCGTGGTGGGCGTCGGCGGCGGCCTGGTCCGGCCGATGCAGAGCCGCTGGGAGAACTGGCTGACCCGCGCCGAGCAGGAGTCGCAGACGATCGCCACGCACGCCCGGGCGTACCAGGCCGGCCGGCGTGACGTCGAGGCCCGGCTGAGCCAGCCGGTCACCCCGTACGCGGAGGCCGAGCTGACCCAGCCGGTCACCCGGGACGGCGACGCCGACCGCACCCAGCCGGTCGCCCCGCACGGCGCGGCGGAGCCCACGCAGGCGACCACCCCGCGGCAGCCCACCGCCGAGCAGGCGGTGGACAACGAGTCCACGATGGTCATCCCGCAGGCGGACGTGCAGAAGTTCCGCCGCTGACCGTCCGCACGCGCACCGGGGTGGGGCCCAGCCGGGTCCCACCCCGAAGCGTGTTCGGGGCCGACCCGAGGGGCGTTAGCCTGAGCGTCATGACCTGGCGATGTTGATGCTGCGCTAGAGGCCGTGGCCGCGGGCCGCCGCGGACGCCGTACGTCCGGTGTCCGTTCCGTCCCCGTGGGAAGGCCTCATGATCATCTCTCCTGCGCGCGTACCCGCGATCCGCCGGCTGGCGGGCACGCTCTACGGCTACGCGTTCCTCACCGACCTCGTCCTGCTCTACCCGGTGTACGTGCTGCTGTTCAGCGACACCGGCCTGTCGGTCGGGCAGATCTCCTCGCTCTTCGTGCTCTGGTCGGCCACCGGCATCGTCCTGGAGGTGCCCTCCGGGGCGTGGGCCGACGCGGTGTCCCGGCGGCTGCTGCTGGTCCTGGCGCCCCTGCTGCCCGCCGCCGGTTTCGCCTGCTGGGTGCTCGCCCCGTCCTACCCGGCGTTCGCCGTCGGCTTCCTGCTCTGGGGCGCCGGCGGGGCACTGCGCTCCGGGGCGCTGGAGGCGCTGGTATTCACCGAACTCGACCGGCTCGGCGCCAGCGACCGGTACGCCCGCGTGATGGGCCGGGCGCGTACCGCCGAGGTGCTGGGCGCGGCGGCTCCGGGGCGCTGGCGGGGCCGGTCCTCGCGGTCGGGCGGCTACCCGGGGGTGGGCGCGGCCAGCGTCCTCGCCTGCCTGCTCGCC
>NZ_JAEVHJ010000158.1:0-14507 GCF_016802855.1 Micromonospora sp. ATA51
AAGCGTCAACCCGGCATCGCTTCGGCGAGCAAGACCGGGACCGTCCCACCGCAAGGCGGGACATCCAATCACATGCTCACCAAAGCATCATGAGAGGAACGGAACAACAGTGATTACGTTGAGCCAGGAGGCGCGTGACCTGAGCTGGCTGGTGAACGCGTTCGCCGAACGGGTCCCCGGGGTGGCGCACGCGGTGGTGGTCTCCTCCGACGGGCTGCTGGTGGCGATCTCCGCCCACCTGCCCCGCGACCACGCCGACAAGCTGGCCGCCGTGACCTCGGGGCTGATGAGCATCACCGCCGGTGCCGCCCAGATGTTCGACGGCGACGTGGTGAAGCAGACGGTCGTGGAGTCGTCGATCATGAGGTTGGCGGGTCAGTTGATCTCCGATTCACCCGCCAACCTCATGATCGGCGGGCTGGCAGCGGGGAGCGCTGAAAGCGCTGGGGGGAGTGGGTCAGTGGCCGAGGAGGCGGGAGAAGGCGGCGGCGCGGCGGGCGGGCCGGTTGGTGCGCTGTTCGGCCTCGTCGGCGGAGAACATCAGCCGGAGGCCGGCGTTGACGGCCAGCCAGCGCAGGGGCTCGGGTTCCCACCTCGGGGAGCGGTGGTTGACCCACGGCAGGGCCGTGAGCTCGGTCCGCTGCCCCCGGATCAGGTCAGCCAGGGTACGACCCGCGAGGTTGCTGGTGCCGACACCGTCGCCGACGTACCCGCCGGCCCAGGCCAGCCCGGACGCCCGGTCCAGGCCCACCGAGGCGGCCCAGTCCCGGGCCACGCCGAGCGGCCCGCCCCAGGTGTGGCTGACCGGCACCTCGCCGAGCACCGGGAAGAGCTCGCCGAGCACCCGACGCAGGGCGGCGAAGACCCGCGGCTCCCGGTCGTAGCCGGGGGCGGTGCGGGACCCGAAGTGGTACGGGGCGCCCCGCCCGCCGAAGGCCAGTCGACCGTCGGCGGTGCGCTGGCCGTAGATGATGACGTGCCGGTAGTCGGAGAAGGTCTCCCGGTCGGCCAGCCCGATTTCCGCCCACGTCGAAGCCGGCAGCGGCTCGGTGGCGACCATCAGCGAGTAGACCGGCGCGACGGTCCGGCGCTGCCCCGGCAGGGCGGGCGTGAAGCCCTCGGTGGCCCGGACCACCACCGGCGCCCGGACCACCCCGGCGGGGGTCACCGCCGCCCCGGGCCGGATCGCCGTCACCGGCGTCCGCTCGTAGATGGTCACCCCGCGGCCTTCGACCGCCCGGGCCAGCCCCCGGACCAGCCGGGCCGGATGCACGGCGGCGCAGTGCGGGGTGTACGTCCCACCGAGCACCCCGTCGGCGGCGCAGCGCGCGGCGGCCTGGTCGGCGTCGAGGAGCACCAGGTCCTCGTCGGAGAGGCCGTACTCCCGGGCCTCCTCCACCGCGGCCCGGGCGCGGCCGAGTTGGGCGCCGGAGCGGGCCAGCACCACCGTCCCGCCGGGCCGCCAGTCGCAGTCGATGCCCTCGGCGGCGACCACCCGGCCGACCTCGCGGACGGTCTCCTGCATGGCCCGCTGCATGGCCAGAGCCCGGTCCCGCCCGTGCCGCCAGGCCAGCGCGGGCAGCGAGGTGGGGAAGAGCGCGGAGCACCAGCCGCCGTTGCGGCCGGAGGCGCCGTACCCGGCGATCTCGGACTCCAGCACGGTGATCCGCAGCGTCGGGTCGGCCGCCGCCAGGTAGTACGCCGTCCACAGCCCGGTGTAGCCGGCTCCGACGATCACCACGTCCGCGTCGGCGTCGCCGGGCAGCGCGGGGCGCGGGGTCAGCGGCTCGTCCACGCTGGACAGCCAGTACGACAGCTCCTGGTAGCGCATCACCACTCCGGTGGGGGCAGGTCGTGGCGCAGCCGCGGATCGGGCTGCGGAATGCCGTACGCCTCGACGACCGGCACCACGCCGGCCCAGACCGGGCGGTCGAGGTCGTCCTCGGGGTCGTCGGGCGGGCCCGCGCTGACCTTCACCGAGCACTCGTCCAGCGGCAACGCGAGCACCAGGGTGGCGGCCAGTTCCTTCGCCGAGGGTGGCCGGATCACCGCCCACCGGCCGGGCAGCAGCTGCGCGGAGAGGCGTTCCAGCGCGGCCAGCTTCTCCACGCCGTCCAGCGCGGTCAGCGCGCCGAGCACCATCGCGCAGCGGTAGTTCATCGAGGACTCGAAGGCGCTGCGGGCCAGCACCAGGCCGTCGAGCAGGGTGACGGTCAGGCAGGCCGGGGCCCCGGCGGCCAGGTGCCGGAAGAGCCGGCTGCCGGTGGAGCCGTGCACCAGCACCCGGTCACCGTCGCGGGCGTACGCCACCGGCAGCGCGTACGGCTGGTCGCCGTCGACGATGGCCAGGTGCCCGACCCGGCCGGCGTCGAGCACGGCGTGCAGCACGGCGCGGTCGTGGACCGCGAGGTCGGCAGCCGCCGGACCCGGGTGCGGGGTGTGCCACCGACGGCCCCGGGGCCGTCGGCCCGCTCTTCGACCGGGTGCGCGACGGTGCGGGGCCGGTCCCCGGTGTCCCGGGAGCCGGCCCCGCCCGAGCCTGGTCCGCCGGTCAGAGCCGGGCCCATGCCTCGGTCAGCACGGCCCGCAGGATCTGCTCGATCTCGTCGAACTGCTGCTGCTCGGCGATCAGCGGCGGGGCGAGCTGCACCACCGGGTCGCCCCGGTCGTCGGCGCGGCAGTAGAGGCCGGCCTGGAACAGCGCGGTGGAGAGGAAGCCGCGCAGCAGCCGCTCCGACTCGGCCTCGTCGAAGGTCGCCCTGGTCGCCTTGTCCTTCACCAGTTCGATGCCGTAGAAGTAGCCGTCGCCCCGGACGTCGCCGACGATCGGCAGGTCGTTCAGCTTCTCGAGGGTGGACCGGAAGGCGTCCTCGTTGGCCCGGACGTGCCCGACCAGGTCCTCGCGGGCGAAGACCTCCAGGTTGGCCAGGGCCACCGCGCAGGAGACCGGGTGGCCGCCGAAGGTCACGCCGTGGGCGAACATGCCGGTCTCGGTGAGGAACGGCTCCATCAGCCGCTCGCTGGCGATCATCGCGCCGAGCGGGGCGTAGCCGGAGGTGAGGCCCTTGGCGGTGGTGATGATGTCCGGCTGGTAGCCGTACCGGGTGGCGCCGAAGTACTCACCCAGCCGGCCCCAGGAGCAGATCACCTCGTCACTCACGAGCAGCACGTCGTACGCGTCGCAGATCTCGCGGACCCGCTCGAAGTAGCCGGGCGGGGGCGGGAAGCAGCCGCCGGAGTTCTGCACCGGCTCCAGGAAGACCGCGGCGACGGTGTCCGGCCCCTCCCGCTCGATGGCCCGGCCGATCTCCTCGGCGGCCCAGCGGCCGAACGCCTCGGGGGAGTCGCCGTGCTCGGGGGCGCGGTAGAAGTTGGTGTTCGGCACCTTGATGCCGCCGGGCACCAGCGGCTCGAAGTCGCTCTTGATGCCGGGCAGGCCGGTGATCGACAGCGCGCCCATCGAGGTGCCGTGGTACGCGATGTAGCGGCTGACCACCTTGTGCTTGTTCGGCTGGCCGGTGCGCTTGAAGTAGGCCCGGGCCAGCTTCCACGCCGCCTCGACGGCCTCCGAGCCGCCGGTGGTGAAGAAGATCCGGTTCAGGTCGCCGGGGGCGAGCGAGGCGATCTTCTCGGCCAGTTCGATGGCCTTCGGGTGGGCGTACGACCAGAGCGGGAAGTAGGCCAGCTCGCCGGCCTGCTTGGCGGCCGCCTCGGCCAGTTCGGTGCGGCCGTGGCCGGCGTTGACGACGAAGAGACCGGCGAGTCCGTCCAGGTAGCGACGGCCTCGGGAGTCCCAGACGTACGCGCCCTCGCCGCGCACGATGGTCGGCACCTCGCCGTTGGAGTAGCTGGCCATCCGGGTGAAGTGCATCCAGAGGTGGTCGGTGGCGTTGGCCATGTCAGCCCCATCGGGTCTCGGGCCGGTCAGGGGTGACACCGGCCGCTCTGCCCACGGTTATCGCACAACGGGTGCTGATAACGCAAGTGCCGACGGCTTGACGCAACGGATTCAATGAGAAGCGTTGAGGAGGGCAACGGAATCCGTATCAGGCCGTGCCCCAGCTGTAGGTCTGCTTGCGCAGCTTGAGGTAGACGAACGCCTCGGTCGCCAGCACGCCCTCGACGGCGCGCAGCTTCTGCAGGATCTCCAGCAGGTGGGCGTCGTTGCGGCAGACCACCTCGGCCAGCAGGTCGAACGACCCGGCCGTGATGACCACGTAGTCGATCTCCTCGAACCCGGCGAGCCGGTCGGCGACGGCCTCCAGGTCGCCGTCGGTGCGCAGCCCGATCATCGCCTGCCGGGGGAAGCCGAGCTGGAGCGGATCGGTCACCGCGACGATCTGCATGACGCCGGCGTCGAGCAGTCGCTGCACCCGCTGGCGGACCGCCGCCTCGGACAGGCCGACCGCCTTGCCGATGGTCGCGTACGGGCGGCGGCCGTCCTCCTGGAGCTGCTCGATGATCTGCTTCGCCACATCGTCCAGCAGAGCGTGACTGGCGCCGTCGCGTACGGTGACGCGACGCGAGCCGTTGCCAGTCTCCAGGTGCCGGTTGTTCATCGCCGCTCCCATGTCCGATTGCTTGGGGCTGAGCGTAGTGCCCCGCCGCAGTCTGGCGTATTTCGTCGCCCATTGCTATTCCCGCAACGAAATCCCTTGTAAGGAAGGTCACTGCATGTCAGGATCAGTCGTCCATCGCCACTGACCCTCCCGCCGGCGCGCCACCCCCGTCCCGCCGCCGACGATGACCCCCCTAGGAGTCGTCACATGCGTAGTCCCCTCCGGCCCCTTACCCGGCGTGGTCTGCTCACCGGCACCCTCGGCTCGGCGGCGCTGCTGGCCACCGCCGGCGCGTTGACCGGCTGCGGCACGAAGGGTGCCCAGCAGACCGAGGCCGGTTGCAAGAGCGATGACCTCTCCGCCACGGAGAAGAAGCTGGCCTTCTCGAACTGGCCGCAGTACATGGACGTCGACGAGAAGGACGAGTCGAAGCGGCCCACGCTCGACGCCTTCATCGCCAAGTCCGGCATCCAGGTGACCTACACCGAGGACGTCAACGACAACAACGAGTTCTTCGGCAAGGTGCAGAACCAGCTCGCTGGCTGCCAGACCACCGGACGGGACATCATGGTCCTCACCGACTGGATGGCAGCCCGGATGATCCGGCTCGGCTGGATCCAGAAGCTGGACAAGGCCAAGATGCCCAACGTCGAGGCCAACCTGCTGCCCTCGCTGCGCAACCGCTCCTTCGACCCCGACAGCGAGCTCGCCATCCCGTGGCAGTCCGGCCTCGCCGGTCTCGCCTACAACGCCAAGGTGGCGAAGGAGATCCGCACCGTCGACGAGCTGCTCACCCGCCCCGACCTCAAGGGCAAGGTGACCGCGCTCTCCGAGATGCGGGACACCATGGGCCTGCTGCTCCAGTCCAACGGTCACGACCCGGCGAACTTCACCGCCGCGCAGTTCGACGACGCGCTGAACAAGCTCAAGAAGGCCGTGGAGTCCAAGCAGATCCGCAAGTTCACCGGCAACGACTACGCCCCGGACCTGGCCAAGGGCGACATCGCCGCCTGCATCGGCTGGTCCGGCGACGTGATCCAGCTCGGCTTCGAGGACGAGAAGATCAAGTTCGTGGTGCCCGACTCCGGCGTGATGCTCTGGTCGGACAACATGCTCGTGCCGAACAAGGCCACCCACCGGGCCAACGCCGAAGAGCTGATGAACTACTACTACGACCCGGCGGTGGCCGCGAAGCTGGCCGCGTACGTGAACTACATCTGCCCGGTCAAGGGCGCGCAGGCCGAGATGGAGAAGATCGACCCGGACCTGGCCGCCAACCCGCTGATCTTCCCGGATGAGGCGATGCTGTCGAAGTCCAAGGTCTTCATGGCCCTGGACGAGAAGCAGGAGAAGGAGTACGAGGCCAAGTTCCAGCAGGTCATCGGGGCGTGAGGACGATGGGACACGAGGCACCGGCCGGCGACCTGCGGCTGGCCAACCTGACCAAGCGGTTCGGCATCTTCACCGCGGTCGACGACCTCAGCCTGACCATCCCGCAGGGCTCGTTCTTCGCCCTGCTCGGCGCGTCCGGCTGCGGCAAGACCACCACGCTGCGGATGATCGCCGGGCTGGAGGAGCCGACCAGCGGGCAGGTGCTGCTCGGCGACCGGGACATCGCCCGGCTGCGGCCGTACAAGCGACCGGTGAACACCGTGTTCCAGAGCTACGCCCTCTTCCCGCACCTGGACATCAACGAGAACGTGGCCTTCGGGCTGCGCCGGCGGGGCATCCGCAAGGTCGCCGACCAGGTCGACCGGATGCTCGCGCTGGTGCAGCTCGAGGGGTACGGCCGCCGCCGCCCCGCCCAGCTCTCCGGCGGGCAGCAGCAGCGGGTCGCGCTGGCCCGCGCCCTCATCAACCACCCGCAGGTGCTGCTGCTGGACGAGCCGCTCGGCGCGCTCGACCTCAAGCTGCGCCGGCAGATGCAGATCGAGCTGAAGCGGATCCAGACCGAGGTCGGCATCACCTTCGTGCACGTCACCCACGACCAGGAGGAGGCCATGACCATGGCCGACACCGTCGCGGTGATGAACGCCGGAAAGATCGAGCAGCTCGGCGCCCCCGCCGACATCTACGAGTTCCCGGCGACCGCGTTCGTGGCGAACTTCCTCGGCCAGTCCAACCTGCTCGCCGGCGAGGCGGGCGGGACGAGCGGCGACCACGTGCTGGTCTCCGCGCACGGCGGGCGCTTCTCGGTGCCCGCCGCGCGGGCCCGCCTCGACCGGGGACCGGTCTTCCTCGGGGTACGCCCCGAGAAGCTGCACCTGGTCGGGACCGCCGCCGAGGTGCCGGCCGGCCACCAGCACGTCGGCGGCGTGGTGACCGACGCCTCCTACGTCGGCGTCAGCACCCAGTACCTGGTGAAGACCGCCTGGGGCAGCGAGCTGTCGGCGTTCTCCGCGAACAGCGGCGTCGGCGGGCAGCTCCCGGTCGGTGCCCCCGTGGTGGCGCACTGGGACCCGCGGCACGCCTTCCTGCTCCGCCGGGAGCCGGGCGAGGACGACCGCACCACCCCGCTGCTCGACGAGCCGCCGGTGAGCGTGCTGTCATGACCGCGCTCGCCCACGTACCCACCTCGTCGGGGCAGCCGGCGGCGCCGCCGGCTGCCCGGCGCGGGCGGTACCGGCTGCTGCCGTACCTGCTGCTGCTGCCGGGCGCGGCCTGGCTGCTGATCTTCTTCGCCCTGCCGCTGCTCCAGCTCGCCGCGGCCAGCCTCTACGACCCCAGCGGCTCGCTCTCCACCGGGTACGCGCTGACCTGGGCGGTCGGCAACTACCCGGACGCCTTGCAGGCGTACTGGCCGCAGTTCGTCCGGTCGTTCGCCTACTCGGCGATCGCGCTGGTGCTGGCCCTGCTGATGGGCTACCCGCTGGCGTACGCCATCGCGCAGAAGGCCGGCCGCTGGAAGAACCTGCTGCTGGTCTGCGTGGTCGCGCCGATGTTCACCAGCTTCCTGGTCCGCACCCTGGCCTGGAAGACCATCCTGTCCGACAACGGCGCGCTGGTCGGGCTGCTCCGGGACGTGCACCTGCTCGGCCCGGACGGGCGGCTGCTGGCCACCCCGATCGCGGTGGTGCTCGGCCTGACGTACAACTTCCTGCCGTTCCTGGTGTTGCCGCTGTACGCGAGCCTGGAGCGGCTGGACTACCGGTTGCTGGAGGCGGCGAGCGACCTCTACGCCAGCCCGCTGCGGGCGTTCCGCAAGGTGACCCTGCCCCTGTCGATGCCCGGCCTGATCGCCGGCACGCTGCTCTTCTTCATCCCGGCCACCGGTGACTACATCAACGCGGAACTGCTCGGCACCCCGAACGAGTACATGATCGGCAACGTCATCGACTCGGCGTTCCTGGTCCGGCTCGACTACCCGCAGGGCGCGGCGCTGTCGTTCCTGCTGATGGCGGCGATCCTCGCGGTGGTCTTCGTCTACCTGCGCAAGGCCGGCACGGAGGAGGTGCTGTGAGAATCTCCCGTTGGTTGGCCGACCGCTGGGTGATGGGGGTCGCCCTGCTGGTCCTCGGCTACCTCTCGCTGCCGATCGTCGTGGTGGCCGGCCTGTCGTTCAACCGCCCGTCCAGCCGGCTGTCGTACGACTTCAACGAGTTCACCCTGGACAACTGGACCCACCCCTGCGCCACCTCCGACATGTGCGACTCGGTGGTGCGCAGCGTGCAGATCGGCTTCATCGCCACCCTGGTCTCCACGGTGCTCGGCACGCTGATGGCGTTCGCGCTGGTCCGGCACCGGTTCCGGGGCCGCTCCGGGATCAACCTGCTGATCTTCCTGCCGATGGCCACCCCCGAGCTGGTGATGGGCACCTCGCTGCTCGCCCTCTTCGTCGCCGCCGGGGTGCCGCAGGGCTTCTGGACGATCGTCATCGCGCACGTGATGTTCTGCGTGTCGTTCGTGGTGGTGACCGTGAAGGCGCGGCTGGCCGGCATGGACAGCCGGCTGGAGGAGGCCGCCATGGACCTCTACGCCAGCGAGTGGCAGACCTTCCGGCGGATCACCCTGCCGCTGGTGCTCCCCGGCATCGTGGCCGCCGCGCTGCTCGCCTTCTCGCTCAGCTTCGACGACTTCATCATCACGAACTTCAACGCGGGCACCACCGTCACCTTCCCGATGTACGTCTGGGGTGCCGCGCAGCGCGGCATCCCGCCGCAGGTGAACGTCATCGGCACAGCGATGTTCGTGATCGCGCTGCTGCTGGTCGGAGTCAGCTCGCTGCGCGGCCGGCGGGCGAAGCGCCGGTCATGAACCTCCCGCATACCGGCCGGGCGTTGGCCGACGCGGCGCCCGTGCCGTACTGGCTCGACCGTCCGGAACGCCCCGACCCGCTGCCGCCGCTCACCGGTACGCACACCGCCGACCTGCTGATCGTCGGCGGCGGGTACGCCGGGCTCTGGACCGCCCTGCTCGCCAAGCGGGCCGACCCGGGCCGCGACGTGCTCCTGGTCGATGCCGGAACCTGCGGCTGGGCGGCGTCCGGGCGCAACGGCGGATTCTGCGCCGCCTCGCTCACCCACGGGCTGGCCAACGGCGTCGACCGCTTCCCCGGCGAGATCGACGAGCTGGAACGGCTCGGCCGGGAGAACCTGGACGGCATCGCTGCCGCGGTCGCCGAGCACGGCATCGACTGCGAGTTCGAACGCACCGGTGAGCTGGCGGTGGCCGTCGAGCCGTACCAGCTCGCCGGGCTCGCCTCCGACGCCGAGCTGGCCCGCCGGTACGGCCACGACGTCCGCCTGCTCGACCGCGACGAGGTACGCGCCGAGGTGGACTCGCCGACGTACCTCGGTGGGATGTGGGACCGGGACCGGGTGGCCATGCTCGACCCGGCGAAGCTGGCCTGGGGGCTGCGCCGGGCCTGCCTCGACCTCGGTGTGCGGATCCACGAGCACACCCGGGTCACCGGCCTGCGCCGCGACGGCGGGGCGCTGCGGCTCGCGACCGCCGGCGGTGCCGACGCCGCCCCGGGCAGCGTCCGCGCCCGGCAGGTCGCGCTCGCCACCAACGCGTTCCCGCCGCTGCTGCGCCGGCTGCGGGCCTGGCTGGTCCCGGTGTACGACTACGCGCTGATGACCGAGCCGCTCACGCCCGGGCAGCGGAAGGCGATCGGCTGGACCAACCGGCAGGGGCTCGCCGACACCGGCAACCAGTTCCACTACTACCGGATCACCGCCGACGGCCGGATCCTCTTCGGCGGGTACGACGCGGTCTACCACTACGGCAACCGGATCGCGCCCGAGCTGGAACAGCGAACGGTCACCTTCACCGCCCTCGCCGAGCACTTCTTCACCACCTTCCCGCAGCTCTCCGACGTGCGGTTCAGCCACCGCTGGGGCGGGGTCATCGACACCTGCACCCGGTTCTGCCCGTTCTTCGGCACCGCCTACCAGGGCCGGCTGGCGTACACCGCCGGGTTCACCGGGCTCGGCGTCGGGGCGACCCGGTTCGGCGCCCGGGTGATGCTCGACCTGCTCGGCGGCGAGGAGACCCCGCTGACCCGGCTCGACCTGGTGCGCAGCAAACCACTGCCGTTCCCGCCGGAGCCGTTCCGGGCCACCGGCATCAATCTCACCCGCTGGTCGCTGGCCCGCGCCGACGCGCGCGAGGGGCGGCGCAACCTCTGGCTCCGTACGCTCGATCGTCTTGGTTTGGGGTTCGATTCCTGATGCGCATCCTGCTCGTCGGCGCCGGCGGCGTCGGCTCCGCCGCCGTCGCCATCGCCGCCCGCCGCTCCTTCTTCGAGACCATGGTGGTCGCCGACTACGACCTGGGCCGTGCGTCCCGGGCGATCGCCGAGCACGACGGCCGCTTCGTCGCCGCCCACGTCGACGCCGCCTCGGCGGACGCGGTCGCCGCGCTCTGCCGGGAGCACCGGATCACCCACGTGCTCAACGCGGTCGACCCGCGCTTCGTCATGCCGATCTTCGACGGCGCGTTCGCCGCCGGCGCCGACTACCTCGACATGGCGATGTCCCTGTCCCACCCGCACCCGACCCGCCCCCACGCCGAGACCGGGGTGAAGCTCGGCGACGAGCAGTTCGCGGCCTCCTCGGCCTGGTCCGAGGCCGGGCGGCTCGCGCTCTGCGGCATCGGCATCGAGCCGGGACTGTCGGACGTCTTCGCCCGCTACGCCGCCGACGAGCTGTTCAGCGAGATCGACGAGATCGGGGTCCGCGACGGCGCCAACCTCACCGTCGACGGGTACGACTTCGCGCCGTCGTTCTCCATCTGGACCACCATCGAGGAGTGCCTCAACCCGCCGGTCATCTGGGAGGCCGACCGGGGCTGGTACACCACCCCGCCGTTCAGCGAGCCGGAGGTCTTCGACTTCCCGGCGGGGATCGGCCCCGTCGAGTGCGTCAACGTGGAACACGAGGAGGTGCTGCTCGTCCCGCGGTGGGTCAAGGCGAAGCGGGTCACCTTCAAGTACGGCCTCGGCGACGAGTTCATCGAGGTGCTGAAGACCCTGCACAAGCTGGGCCTGGACTCGACCCGCCCGGTGTCGGTGCGGGGCGCCCAGGTCTCCCCGCGGGACGTCGTCGCCGCCTGCCTGCCCGACCCCGCCACCCTCGGCGACCGGATGCGCGGCAAGACCTGCGCCGGGACGTACGTCACCGGCACCGGGGTCGACGGCCGGCCCCGGAAGGTCTACCTCTACCACGTCGTCGACAACGAGTGGTCGATGAAGGAGTACGGCCACCAGGCGGTGGTCTGGCAGACCGCCGTCAACCCGGTCGTCGCCCTGGAACTGCTCGCCACCGGCGCCTGGTCCGGCGCCGGCGTGCTCGGCCCGGAGGCGCTGCCGCCGGCGCCCTTCCTGGACCTGCTGACCGGCTACGGTTCGCCGTGGGGGATGGAGGAGCGGTGACCCGCTACGGCCCGATGTTCGGCCCCGACATCACCTTCCTCGGCGTGCCGCCCTGCACTCTTTCCGAGCCTGTCACCTATGTGGACGCGGACATCGTCATCGTCGGCGCACCCTTCGACGGGGGCACCTCGCACCGGCCCGGCACCCGGTTCGGCCCGTCCGCCATCCGCCAGGCCTGCTACCTGCCGCACGACGGCTCCCGCCCGTCGCTGGCGTTCCGCGTCGACGCCCTGAAGGACCTCCGGGTGTACGACGCCGGTGACGTCGAGATGTTCTCCGGCGACATCGAGCGGTCCCTGTCGGCCCTGGAAGAGGCCGTTCATGCGGTGGCCCGGGCCGGTGCCATCCCGATCGTGCTCGGCGGCGACCACTCCATCGCCCTGCCCGACGCCACCGGGGTGGCCCGGCAGCACGGGCTCGGCCGGGTGTCGCTGGTCCATTTCGACGCGCACGCCGACACCGGGGACATCGAGTTCGGCTCGCTGCACGGGCACGGCCAGCCGATGCGCCGGCTCATCGAGTCCGGCGCGGTACGCGGCGACCGCTTCCTCCAGATCGGGCTGCGCGGCTACTGGCCCGGCCCGGAGACGCTGTCCTGGATGGCCGAGCAGCGGATGCGCTCGTACGAGATGACCGAGGTGGTCGCCCGGGGGCTGGACGAGTGCTTGTCGGAGGCCTTCGCGGTCGCCACCGACGAGTGCGAGGGCGTCTTCCTCTCCGTCGACGTCGACGTGGTCGACCCCGGCATGGCCCCCGGCACCGGCACCCCCGAGCCCGGCGGCTTCACCTCCCGCCAACTCCTCGACGTGGTCCGCCGCGTCTGCTACGAGCTGCCGGTGGTCGGCGTCGACGTGGTCGAGGTGGCCCCGCCCTACGACCACGCCGACATCACCGCCTACCTCGGCAACCGCGTGGTCCTGGAGGCCCTGTCGGCGATCGCCCGCCGCCGCCGCGACGCCGCCGGCGGCCCACCCTGGAACCCGGCGCAACCCCTCCTCGACGCCCGCTGACCCCCGGTTCCGCTCGTCTGCTTGTTTAGCTCGGGCTATATCTGGGGGCCATGGGTGCTGCCGCCGGTGGACGTTAGTCCGTTCGGGTCAATAAGGAGGTCCGTCGATGGCTCCGGGAACTTCGACGAGAAGACCCGGATCCCTACGAGAGTGTCAGGGCGGCCTTGGACGTGCTGCCCGAGATCGGCCTGGCACTAGCGTTCGCTTGGTTTCAGGGGTTTCGACGGTTGAGCCAAGTTTCACGCGGCGGCGGGTAGGCGCGCTTGGGCGAGGTAGTCGTTGAGGTGCTGGTCGATGGTGCGTAGCGCTTGGCGCAGCGGCGGCGGTGCGGCCGGTTGGTCGGCGGCCAGCAGTGGGGTGAGGACACGGTTGTGGACTTTGGTGTAGAAGATCGCGAATCGGAGCCCGTCGGGGGTCAGGGTGTAGGTGTTGGAGTGCGGCTGGCGGGCGATGAGGCCTTTGAGTCGTAGCCGTCGTAGGTCGTAGCTGGCCTGGCCGATCGAGTACGGCGCGCCGAGTAGTCCGGTCATGAGGGCGCGAAGGCTCCGGTTGGACAGACCGGTGACGGCGTGCACGCAGGTGGTCAGGGCGCCGGCCAGGGCCATGACCCGAGGGTCGCCGAACCGTAGGGCCGGGGCCCTCCTGCCCTCCTCGATGGTGGGGTGCGCGACCCGCGCGAAGGCTGGGCTCGCGAGGACACAGCCCTGACCGACCCGCTCAGTATCGAGGAGCCGGTTGTTGATCGCGCGGGCCTTGCCCTGCAGTTCGTCGAGGTGGTGCAGGCGGCGCCCGACCCGCAGGTCGGTAGGTGAGTTGATGACGGTCTCGATGCGCAGCGCCCGGCCGTCCTTGAGGTACTGCTTGATGCGGGAGTGGCGGTAGAAGGCGTTGACGGTGACGTCGACACCGCGGGTGACGACCTTGGTCTTGAACACCCCGGGGGTGGCGCGTTTCGGGCCGGTGCGGATCTGCCGGTCGAAGATGATCTCGACGGTGTCGGGGCGGCCGACGTCGAGGTTGTCGGCCACCAGGGCCTCGAAGAAGGCGCGGGCGTGGCGGGGGGCGTGGAACACGATGGTGCGGGAGGTTTCGATCTGGCGCATGGAGAACTCCCACCAGTAGCCGCCCACCTCGTCGACCTCGGATAGCGGGGTGGGCAGCGCGTCGAGCCAGCGGTGGCAGAACGCCTGGATCTGGGCGGGCCCCAGCTGGTCGCAGATCGCCTGCAGCGCGGCTGGGTCGGTGCAGGAGGCGAACCCGTTGGACAACTCGGCGAACCCGATCCCGGCTCTTCGGGCCTGCCGTTTGGCCCACTCGTGGCCGTTGACCCACACCTTGATCGGGTACGGGAAGTAGGAGCAGATCTTCACGAAGCCGGGACCGAACTGCTCGTCGACGACGTAGAACTGGCGGAAGGAACATCGGCAATCTCAAGGAGCTTCGATCGAGATCGGGACGAGACGTGGCGATCCGCGTGCTCTTCGTATTCGGTCTCTGGTCGCAGGCCGTCTTGCTGGTAGCGGGCTACAAGGCGGCCAACTGGACGCGGTGGTACGAGGACAACATCCCGTTGGCGGAGGTTGCCTACAAGGCTTGGCTCGACACCGAGCGCGAACGAAGGGGCTGTCAACTGTTTCCGGTTGAGTCGTTGTTGGTATGTGTTGGCCTTGGAGGAGTGGCTTGCGGTGTGGGTGGTGCATCGTGAGGGGGGATCCGGTGGGCGGCGCGATGTGGTGGGGACGGGGCGATGGTGGTTGCAGGTGAATGTCGTATCGGGTGGTTATCGTGCTGGGCGTGGCGGGCCGGGAGCGGTTGGGTGTGGTGCAGGCGTACCGGTTCGCGTTGGACCTGACGCCCCGACAGGAGCGGGCGGTGCTCGCGCATGCGGGGGCGGCGCGGGTGGCACACAACTGGGCGCTTGCCCGGGTGAAGGCGGTCCTGGACCAGCGGGCCGCCGAACGCACTTACGGCATCCCCGACGGGCAGCTCACCCCCATGATCGGCTGGTCGCTGCCGGCGCTGCGTAGAGCGTGGAATCACGCGAAGGCCGATGTGGCGCCGTGG
>NZ_JAEVHJ010000159.1:0-14484 GCF_016802855.1 Micromonospora sp. ATA51
CGCGCTGCTCACCCTCCGCCGAGCGCGCCGGGGTCCGGCTGCTCGTCCCCGACGGCATCGCCGCCGTCTGCTGCGGCACGCCCTGGTCCTCCAAGGGCCGCCGCGCTGCTCACCCTCCGCCGAGCGCGCCGGGGTCCGGCTGCTCGTCCCCGACGGCATCGCCGCCGTCTGCTGCGGCACGCCCTGGTCCTCCAAGGGCCTCATCGCCGGCTACCAGGCCGTCCGCGACCGGGTGTCGCCCGCGCTGCGGGCGGCCAGCCACGACGGCACGCTGCCCGTGGTCAGCGACGCCGCGTCCTGCACGGAGGGCTTCGCGAAGCTGGTGGCCGACGGCGGCGACGCGGTGGGCGTGGTCGACGCCGTCGCGTACGCCGCAACCGCGCTGCTGCCCCGGTTGACCGTCCGGCGCCGGCTCGGCTCCCTCGCCCTGCACCCGACCTGCTCGTCGACCCGGCTGGGGCTCGACGAGGCGCTGCTCGCCGTGGCCCGGGCGGTCGCCGACGAGGTGGTGGTGCCCGACGGCTGGCAGTGCTGCGGCTTCGCCGGCGACCGGGGCCTGCTGCACCCCGAGCTGACCGCCGCCGCGACCCGCGCGGAGGCCCGTGCGGTGTCGGAGCGGGCCTTCGACGGGTACGCCTCGGTCAACCGCACCTGCGAGATCGGGATGGCCCGGGCCACCGGCCAGCCGTACCGTCACCTGCTCGAGCTGCTCGAGGAGGCGACCCGCTGATGGGCGCCGCCCGCCGGCGGCTCAGAGCGGCCGGGTCAGCTCCGCGAGGATCTCGGCCGCCGGTGCGGCCCGCGCGGCCCGCCAACCGGTGCCGGCCCAGAGGTGCACCCGATCGGCGTCACCGGCTTGGGCGGCGGCGCGCCGCAGCGGCCGGGTCAGGTAATGCAGCGCCGGGTAGCCCAGCGGCGCGTCCGCCTCGTACCGGTCGATGAAGTCGTTGCGCAGCCCGCGCGCCGGCCGTCCGGTGAACGCCCGGGTGACCACGGTCCGGTCCCGGCGCGGGTCGGTCAGCGCCGCCCGGTGAGTAGGGCTCGTGCCGCTCTCGTCGGCCCGGAGCAGGAGCGTGCCGACCAGGACGCCGATGGCCCCGGCGGCCAGCGCCGCCCGGACGTCCGCCGCCCCGGCCACGCCGCCGGCGGCGAGCACGGGCAGGCCGGTACGGGCGACGACCGGGCCGACCAGCTCGGCGAGGGGCCGGACGGGTGTTGGGGAGCCCGGGGTGAAGGTGCCGTAGTGGCCCCCGGCGTGTCCGCTCTGGGCGACCAGCCCGTCCGCGCCGAGTTCCGCCGCCGCCGCGGCCTCCGCCGGATCGGTCACCGTCACCAGCACCCGGCTCCCGGCGCGCCGTAGGTCCCAGAGCACCGTCGCGGGCGGCAGCCCGAAGGTGAAGCTGACCACCGGCACCGGATCGCGGACCAGCAGCGCGATCTTTTCCGCCCAGTGGTCGTCGTCCTCGGTCCGCGGGGCCGCCGCCAGGTCGAGGCCGTACGGTCGGCCCTCGTCGGCGATGCGGGCGGCGTAGCGGCGGAACGCGGCGTCGTCGACGGGCACCGGGGTCGGTACGAACACGTTGACGCCGAATGGGAGTCCGGTGGCCCGGGCCGTGGCGATCTCCGCCGCCACCGCCTCCGGCGGCTGGTAGCCGGCCGGCAGGAAGGCGAACCCGCCCGCGGATCCCACCGCCGCCACCAGTCGGGTGGTGGTGGGTCCGCCCGCCATCGGCGCGGCGACCACCGGCAGCTCCACGCCGAGAAGCGCTCTCCGATCAGTGTCCACCGACCCAGTCTGCCAGCCGGGCGCGGTCCGGGTGCCGGTGCCCCCGGACGGCGGATCTCCGGCGCCGACGGGACCGCCGGTCTATGCGCCCACGTCACCGCATGACCCCCGGCTCAACCCGCCTGGATGGACAGGGCCAGGTCGGTGAAGGACGTGGCGCCCGCACCGGCCACCCCGTACGCGGTGAAGGCGGCGTCCTTGGTCAGGCCCACCACGAAGCGCGGGGCGGTCTGCGCGGTGGTGCCCGTCGTCGAGGTGGACACGCCGGCACCGGCCAGGTCGAGCGCCGCGTCGCGCAGCGCGTACGAGCCGAAGACGTCGGCGGTCGGTGTCGCCGCGGCGCGGGCGGCCGGAACCACCGGGGTGCTGGCGACGCTCTTGCCGACCTGCCAGCGGTCGGGGTCGTAGGTGTCGCCGTCGGTGAGGTAACTCCAGCGCACGCGGCTGATCGACCAGTACCCGCCGGTCTGCCCGACCTGAGCCGCGCGCAGGTCGAGGATCGACACCCCGTTGGTGCCGACGATCCGGGCGGACTCGTCGGCGGTGCCGGCCCCGGTGACGATCAGGGCGGTGTCCTCACCGACCCCGTACACCCGGTCGTGGCCGGTGTCGGCGGCCAGCCGGATCGACCGGCCGGTCCGGCCACGTGCGTCGAAGTGGGTGTCCACCAGGCCGGAACCGACGAGGCCGAAGCCGCCGGCCGGCCAGTAACCGAGGATCTGGTCGTCGTCGTAGTAGCCCGCTCGGGAGCCGTCGCGGACGCCGTGGTAGCTCAGCCCGCCCGTGATCATGTCGGTGCCCGCGAGGATCTGCATGCCCGCGCTGGTGCCGGCGACGGGGGCGCCGGCGAGGAAGCGCTCGCGGATCGCGTGCAGCACGGCGCCGTCCGAGCCGTCGGAGTGGATCATCGACTGCACGTAGCGGAACTGGTCGCCGCCGGTGAAGAAGAACCCGGTCATGGAGGCCGCCAGGGCGGCGTACGACGGGTCGTCGCCGCTGCCGTCCTTCTTCGTGGTCACCGGGATCCAGGTGGCCTCGTCGGCGCCGTACCGCTCCAGGACCTTGACCACCGCGTTGGCGCTCGAGTGCGGCACCGCCGAGGACGCGCTGAGCACCCCGATGCGCGCCCCCGCGCCACCGGCTCGGCGGACGAACTCGCCGTAGACGGCGCTGTTGTCGTCGGCGAGCGCGCCGCCGATCAGCAGCACCGCCCCGGGACCGTGGTCTGCGCCACGGCCCCCGCCGTGGCGGGGGAGGAGGGCACGGTCGCCGCGGTGACGGCGACGACCAGCGCGGTGAGCAGCGACAGGAACTTCCTCGGACGGCCCATGGCGCCGACGCTAGACAGTCGGGCGAGCGGGCGTCAAGGAAGGTAAATGTGCCGATGCGATCCGGCGGGCGGACGACGCGGGCCGAGGCGGACATTTCTGCCCGCCTCGGCGTCACTACTGCTGCGTCACCGTTTCACCTGCTGCTTGGCTTGCTGCGGCGCCATGCCCTTGTCGACCTTGTTGAGCGCCTTGCGCAGCTCGCCCTCGGTCATCTTGGAGTTGCCCTCGATGCCCGCTTTGTGGGCCTGCTGACGCAGATCGTGAAGTTGCTCCCGACCACTCATTTGCCCACCTCCGTCGTACTCGATCCGAGCCCTGCGCTTACCCGCGACGGCGCCGGACCAACGTCCCGCGGCAAGGCGGTGGCCGGCAAGTCGAATGCGGCCCGGGCGGGCTCAGCCGGCCTGGACGGAGCCGGCAGGTGGGCCCCCTCTCACTGGGAGGAGGCCCACCGCCTGCGTAGGAGGGGTCAGCTGGGCGCCCCCACGGCCGAGGGCAGGATGTCCACGTCGTCCTTGTTGACGAACATGATCCGGTGGCCGAACTGGATCTGCACGTACCGCATCTTGCCGCGGATCACTGTCCAGTCACCTGGGAAGGTGCCGGCGAAGGTGTAGGCCTTGTAGAACTCGCTGGGCGCGACAAGGCCGACCGCGTACCGCTCCCCGGCGGACAGCGTGTACTGCAGCGGCCGGAGGGTCTGGTACGGCACGCCAGCCGGGTAGGCCGCCTCCTCCGGATAGGCCCGCCCGTACACCGGGATCGTGGCCCTGCCCGGCTTGGGCGTCACCACGAAGCCGGTCGCCCACTTCGCCACCGGCGCGGAGGTCGGGTTGTAGAACCACGCCTTTTGGCCGAGGTACCAGATGGCCGTCCAGGCACCCTGCCGGTCAGCGACGGCATAACTCTGGCCTGCGGACGCCCGAGCGCCGTGGTCCGAGACCTCCATCGTGGACGGTGAACCGTCCTCGTGCAGGCCGGCGTCCTTGACCAGCGGCGCGTCCTGGCTGGGCGCGCTGTGCAGGATCACCGATGACGAGCCGCGCAGCGGGCAGGGCTCGCTGGTCGGCATGTTGTTCTCGTCCAGCTGGCAGCCCCAGAATGCCGGGCGGTTGCTGGCGAACTCCGGGTCCATGGTGACCAGCCCGGTGGCCGGCGTGCCGGTGCTGCGGAACGGCGCCCCCAGCAGGTCGAAGTAGTGCGACCAGTCCCAGTACGGGCCCGGATCCCAGTGCATGCCCCGGACGGTCGACGGGATGGTGCCGGGCACGTTGTCGTGGCCGATGATGTGCTGCCGGTCCAGCGGAATGTCGAACTTCTTCGCGAGGTAGCCCACGAGCTTCGCCGACGTGCGGTACATCGTCTCGGTGTACCAGGTGCCCTTGCGTGCGAAGCCCTCGTGCTCGATGCCAATGGACTTGCTGTTGACGTACCAGTTGCCGGCCTGCCAGGCGACGTCCTTGGTCTTGACGTGCTGCGCGGTGTGGCCGTCGCTCGAGCGCATGGTGTAGTGCCAGCTCACGTACGCCGGATCCTGCACCAGTTCCAGCGTCCGGACGTAGGTCTCCTCGGTGTCGTGGATGACGATGTACTCGATCTTCTGCCGGGCCGGCCGGTCGGACAGGTCGTGGTTGCCGTAGTACTCCGGGTCCGTCCCGTCGCCGAGCAGTTGGTACGGCGCCGGGATCCACTCGCAGGCCAGCTCCGCCGGGCATTCCACGCCGTCGGCCCGGGCCACGGTGCGTAGGCCCAACTTGTCGAGCCAGGGCTTCTGCGGCGTCACCTTCCGGGCGGCGAGGGTGACGCGCTGCCCGTCATCGGTGGTCCGGGCCGCGCCGGTCCGGATCGTCGCGTACACCTCGTCGGCGAAGGTCGCTGCGGAGTCGGTGCTGTCGGAGCCGGAATACCGGGCCACCGCGCCGTACCAGGCGGCGGGGTCGGTGCCGGCGCCGACCGGGGCGCCGATCTCCTTCTGGTACGACGCCAGCAGTGCGGCGCCGCCGCGGATGTTGGTCGCCGGGTCGGACCTGAGCGCGTCCTCACCGCTGCCGGTGACCGTCGCGGCGGCATCCAGGGTCTGCAGCGCCGCCTCGGCCGGCGGGTTGGGCGCGGGTTCCGCGGCCTGGATCCGGGTTCGGGAGTCGTCGCCGCGCGGGTCCTCCTCGGGGCCGAAGTGGCTGGGCTCGCCCAGGCTGTTGACGTACGTCGCGTCGGTGAGGTGCATCGGGCCGTACCCCGCGCTGGTGCTGGGGGTGCCGGCGTTGGTGTCCCAGCGGGACTCGAGGTACGAGACCGCGAGCAGGACGGACTCGGGGACGCCGTACTCGGCGGCGGCCGCGGCGTATTGCTGTTGTCGTGTGTCGGGGGTCGGGTTCGCCGCGGGCGCGGGGCCGACCGGCACGAGCGTCGCGGCGCCGACCAGCGCGGTGCTGAGCAGGATCCGCCTGCCTATGGGGGCTTTTGATGGGGGCATGGAACCTCCGTTCGGGGGTGGCTCAGTGGTCACCCTCGCCCCGGCGGTCCGTCATGTCAACAGGTTCCGATCGGCCGTATCACGGCGTAAGAAACCTTCAGCAGTGGGCCGACATCCGGCCAGGTCGCTGACCGGATGTCGGCCCACCGGGGCCCGGCGGATCTCAGCCGGCGGTGGTCGAGGCCAGGTAGCGCTCGGCGGCGTCCGGCGTCATGAACCACTCCTGGAAGTCGTTCGGGTCGCTGAAGCCGTTGGCGAACCGCCGGGCGATCGCCGGGTTGCCCGCGGCGGCCCCCAGGATCTGCTGCACGTGCGGCGGCAGCGGCTGCAACATCGCGTTGGTCCAGCCGGTGACCGCCTGGCCGGCGCCGGACCAGAACCGCTCGAAGGTCTGCCCCATCCACTCCCGGTCGAACGGCCGATCCCCGCGCTCCAGGATGGACCCCAGGTAGGAGTGGGCGCACTTGGCGGCGGTGTTGCTGCCCTGACCGGTGATCGGGTCGTTGGCCACCACCACGTCGGCCATGCCCAGCACGACCCCGCCCGAGGGCAGTTCGGCCACCGGGCGGCGCACCGTCGGCGTGTACCGGCCGGAGAGGGTGGCCCGGCCGTCGGTCAACTCCACGTCGGCGCACCGCTCGTAGATCCACGGGGTGTACCGGCGGGTCAGGTCGAGGGTCAGCTTGAGGTGCTCGGCCGGGTCGCGCCGCTCGGCCCACAGGTCCAGCGGCCCGCCGGGCACCGCCTCCCAGAACAGGATCTCGCAGGGGCCGGAGTGGGTCAGCCCCGGGATGACGAACAACTCACCCAGCCCCGGCACGGCGTTGAAGCTCACGTGGGGCACCGGCCACAGCGGATCCGGGGTCATGCCATGCACGTACGCCACGGCCAGCCCCCGCTGCGGCGCGTCGTACACCGACCGCTGCGGGTCCCGGTCGAAGACGCCCACGAGGTCGCCCTTGCCGGCGGCGACGACGGTCAGGTCGTACCGGCCGAGCCGGGTCAGCCCGTCCAGGTCGGCGGTGGTCACCGTCTGGTAGAGCACGGTCCCGCCGCGCTGTTCGAACAGTTCCAGCCAGGCCGCCATCTTCACCCGCTGGTCGACGCTCTGCGCCGGCTCGTCCAGCGGGCACGGGATCCGCAGCGCCCGCTCGCCGGGCGGGGCGGACAGCGAGACGTGCAGCCCCTCGATCTGGGGTGCCCGGTCCTGCCACAGGTCCAGCCCGTACCGGCGTTCGGTTCCCAGCGCGTTGCCGAACATCGCCTGGGTGCTCATCACCCAGCCGCGGCGGATCTCGTCCGGCGTACGGGCGGACATGACGGTCACGTCGTAGCCCTCGGCGAGCAGGCTCAGGGCGAGCTGGAGCCCGGACTGTCCGGCCCCGACGACAAGGATCTTGCGCATTTGTCTCCTCCAGGTTGAGCTACCGTGCCGCGAGCGCGCCCGCGGTGGGCCGGGCGGTGCGGGACATGGTGTGTTCCACGACCACCAGCAGCGCCCGCGCCACCGACGACGGGTCGCGGGCGTCGCAGGCGATCAGGGGCACGCTGGCGGGGACCGAGAGCGCTTCGCGAACCTCCTCGAGCGGGTGGTGCAGCACCCCGTCGAACAGGTTCACGCAGACCACGAACGGCAGGTCGCTGTCCTGCTCGAAGTAGTTGATCGCCGGGAACGAGGCGGCCAGGTTCCGCGTGTCGGCGAGCACCAGCGCGCCGACCGCGCCCCGGCACAGGTCGTCCCACATCGGCCAGAACCGGGGCTGGCCCGGCGTGCCGAACAGGTACAGCACGAGGTCGGGGCCGATGGTCAGCCGGCCGAAGTCCATCGCCACGGTCGTGGTCTTCTTGTCGATCCCCGGGTCCATCCGGTCGACGGTTTCGCTGGCCGCGGTCATCCACGCCTCGGTGTTGATCGGCGCGATCTCCGAAATGGACCCGACGCAGGTGGTCTTGCCGACGCCGAAGCCGCCCGCGATGACGATCTTCGCCGAGGTCAGCGGCGGCGTGTCAGGCAAGCTTGCGGAGGCCATCGCGCAGTCTCTCCAGGAGGCGGAAGTCGACATTGTCGTGGTCGGTGTGGATCAGCAGCCGGTCGGTGGCGGCCAGGTCGTCGACGACCACCCGAGTGACACCCAGCGACATCCCGCAGACCGCGGAGAGTTCGGCCACCGAGCGCGCCGACCCGCGGGCCTGCTCGTACAGCGTCCGGGTCTCGGGCAGCAGACCCGAGGCGAAGACGGCGTCGTAGTACGGCACCGACACCAGGGTGTGGACGAGCAGTGGCCGTCGGGTGCGGGTGCGTCCGGCGGTCAGCACGTACGGCCGCACCTTCCAGTACGTCATCGGCATGATCTAGCTCCTTCGGCCCGTCAGCGGGGCTGACTGGCGGTCATCCGGTGCAGCTCGTGGCGGACCTGCGGGGTGAGGGCGTGCCACACCGCGCCGACGAACTGGGTCATCCGGTAGGAGACGACCCGCAGGTCGCAGCCGGGGGCCGCGGCTACCGCCAGGCCCGCCGACTCGCCGACCCGCATGAACAGCAGGTGCCCCCGCGGCAGCCGTACGGTGAGGTACTCGGACGAGCCGAGGTCCAGCAGGGCCGCGCTGCGGTCGGCCATGCTGAGCAGGCCGGCGGTCAGCGCGGAGAGCTGGTCGCCGAGGTCGCGGTGCACGCCGCGGGAGGCGGCGAGCTGGAGGCCGTCCAACGACACCAGCATCGCGTGGGTGACCCCGGGTACGTCCTCGGCGAACTGACGGATCAGCCAGGCGCAGTCCGGCAGTCCCTGGCCGGTGGTCGCCGTGGCGTTGCCGTGTGCGTGGGTCATCGCTGCTGTCCTTCGTCGCTGGTGGTCCGGGCGTCGCTGACCCCGGCGGCGAAGGCCGCCGTCTCGTCCGGCCACGCCTCGGGTGGGGATCCGGCGCCGGGGTCGGCCGGGGGTCGGGTGGTCGCCGCGGACTGGTCACGGACACTCGTCGGCACCCGCTGGGGCAGGCTGCCGGACGGCTGCTGCGCGGTGGCCGGCCCGGCGAGCGTGCTCAACGGCACGGTCGGCGAGTTGGTGCTGTCATGGGGCGCGGCCATCGGCGTACTCCAGGGGTGGGTCCCGCCCCCGGGGGACGGGGAGGGGATCCCGGCGGACGGGGACGGCCAGGCCGGGCGGGGCGGCTGCGCCGGCCGGCGCGCCCGCGGTGGGAATCTCGCAGAGCAGCGCGCCGGGGACGAGCACCGTGGCCGTGGCGCCGCCGGAGGGCCGGTTGGTGAGGGTGACCCGCAGCTGGTGGGCGACGGCCAGGTGGGCCACGACGGCGAGCCCGAGGTGGGCGGCGGGGTCGAGCGTGGCCGGGGTGACCAGCCGGCCGCTGAGCAGGGCGTTGAGCTGCGACAGACGGTCGGGCTGGAGGCCCACGCCGGCGTCCTCGATCCGCAGCAGGACGCTGCCGTCCTCGGTGATGAACGCCGACACGATCACCGGCGCGGTGGGCGGCGAGAACCGGGTGGCGTTGTCCAGCAGCTCGGTGAGCACCCGGATCACGTCGTCGGCGGCGAACTCGACCACGGCCAGGTCCACGACGTGCCCGACCCGGATGCGTGGGTAGTACTCGACGGCGGAGGTCGCGGCCCGGACGACGTCGACCAGGGTGACGGTCTGCGGGTTGGCGTCCTCGACCCGGCGGCCCAGCAGCACCTGCAGGTTCTCCGCGTGCCGCCGGATCCGGGTGTTCGCGTGGTCGATGCGGTAGAGCCGCTCCAGCCGGTCCGGGTCCTGCTCGTCGGCCTCCACGGCCTCCAGGTGGGAGCCCATCTGGTACGCCGAGGCCATGATCCGCATCGCGAACTGCTCGCAGATCGCCGGCCACGGATTCGGGGGTTCCTCGGCGGGTGGCGGCGGTGGCGGGGGTGTCTCCTGTGGTGCGACGGCCCACTGGGCGACGGTCGGATCCAACCAGCGCGCCGCCCGCTGCCGCCATGTCGCCCTGCGTCGACCCGCCGACGACACTGGGGTGATATCGGTGCGTCTCACGAAATTACCGGCCTGTCCGTGATCATCGGCTCTGGCATGGTGCAGCAGTCAACCACCGTTGTGTGCCGATAGCAACGGGCAAGGTCAACTTAGGGAGGTTTTCACACCCAGCTCGCCGTGCTGCCACGAATGCTTCATCGGGTCGGCTCGGCGAAACGCAACAGCCGGACGGAGAAACTTTCTGATCCTCCGGGTGGGAGCCGGCCCGCCGGTACGCGTGGACTTCATCGGGGACAGCATCGCTGACGGTGGACGCGAGCGGTTTGGCCACGCGCTGATCGCCCAGGCCCGGCTGCGGGCGGTCACCCCGGCGACCGGACGGCCGGGCTGATCCCGCCGGCCCGGGTACCGGCCGTGACCCCGGCGACCTGAGGGTCGGGCGGTCGCCGTGGCCGCCCGACCAGGAGAAGCCTCAGCCGGCCAGGTCGAGCTGGATCGTCGCTATCTCCCACGCCCGCACCGGCAGCCGGACCCGCCCGTCGCCGTCGACCGGCAGCGGCTCGCCCGCTCGGCCGATCAGGTCGGCCCGCCAGGCGCCGCGTACGCCGCGGCCGGCCCCGATGACGGCGCTGGTGTCCCGCGCGGCGACCACCCGCAGCTCGACCCGGCGTCCCGATCCCGGACACTGGTCAGCGCGACGCCGTCCCCGTCCACCGTCAGCCCGGTGACCGGCGCCGGCAGCCCGGCGGAGGGCTCGCCGCTGCCCGGGAAGACCAGCAGCTCGTGCCGGTACGCCTCGGCCGCCCCGAGAACCCCGGCGGCGTCCCAGTCGCCCCGGAAGGGCAGCACCGCCAGCTCCACGCTGCGTTCACCCCGGCACTGGGCCAGCGGCGTGGGCAGCTGCGGGCCGGCGGGTTCGTCCCGCAGGGCGTGCCGGTTGCGGGACAGCATCCCGATCGCGCGCAGCACGGTGATCGCCAGTTCCCGGCCGGCGTCGGTCAGCTCGTACTCGGTCGGCTGGGTCAGCAGGACGGCGAACGACCCCTCGGCGCCCCCGGCGGCGACGAACCCGGAGGCGGGGAACGTCGGCAGCGGCACCTCACCGCCGCCGCCCTCGGCGGTCAACCCGCGCTCGACAACGGCGAACTGACCCTCCGCGTACGACGAACGGGCCGGCGCCGGCAGCGGCAGGTGCAGCCGGACCCGGTGGTCGTCGCAGCGGTTGTCGAAGCTCAGCCGCAGCCGGACGAACGGCTCCCCGGCCCGCACCTCCACCCGGGTGGTCACGGTGACCGGCTCCCGGTCGACCCGGCGCGAGCCCGCGTCCACGTCGGCGCCGACCGGCCAGCGGTACTCGCGGACCACGTCGAGGACGGCGACCACCGGGCCGTCGTGCACCACCACGGTCCGCACCGCGCGCGGCTTGTCGACCAGCTCGTCCGCGGCCGGCGGGGCGTAGTTGTAGCTGTCGCCCACGTCGCCGCCGTCGACGATCCGCGCCACCCCGTCCACGCTCAGCCCGTCCGGCGTGGACAGCCGCAGCGTGCCGTCCTCGGCCACCTCGACGCGGAGCAGGCCGTTGTCGACGGCTCGGTCGACCACCGTCACGGGCGCCGGACCCGCCGACGGCGGCCCTGCCCCGTCCGGCCTCGGCGCGGCGCCTCTCGCCGACGCCTCGGCCTGCTCCGGCGCGCCACCGTTCGCCCGCGTGGCCGGGCCGAGGGCCACCGGGCGTACCGCGGCGAGACCGAGCGCCGGCACCTCGACCAGCGCGGCGACGGTCAGCCGCGGGGCGGCCTCGATCCGCACCCGCCACCGGTCCGGGCCGCTCGCGGCGGCGAGCGCCAGCCGGACGTCCTCGACGTCGGATGGCCTGGGTCGCCGTGCCGGGCCACCGCGAAGGTGAGGGTGGCGTCGTCGGGCGACACCGACCAGGCCGTGATCTCCTGTCCGTACAGCTCCCGCCCGTGCACCCGGGTGAGCACCGCCGGCAGCTCGGCCGCCGGCACCAGGTCGTCGGCGAGCAGCGTCCGGGCCCGGTCGAGGATCTGGGCGGGCGCGACCGCGCCGTCCGCGCCGAGCAGGCCGACGGATCCGTCGGCCGGCGCCTGGACGTCCAGGCGGACCAGTGCGGTCCGGGCCGCCGGGGTGGGGTTGAACAGCAGGTGCCCGTCGCGCGGCGCCGTGCCGGCCAGTCGCGCCCCCACCAGGTCGCATACCGCCCGGCCGAGCTGGTCCGCCTCGGCGAGCCGGGCGGCCACCTGCTCGGCGGTCTCGTCGCAGCCGCACCCGGTCACCGAGTCGTGGCAGCTCGCGTCGATCAGCCGGGTCCAGGCCATGTCGAGGAAGCGCTGCACGGACGGGTCGTGGTAGAGCGCGGCGAGGGGTTCGGCGTACCGCTCGACCCGCCGCTCGGCGCGGCCCATCGCCTGCTTCAGGTGGGCGCGTACGGAGATCACGCCGGGCAGGATGTTGGCCCGGGCGTGTGAGCGCAGTTCGCCCGCCACGACGGGCAGGCCGTCCACCGTGGTCGGTTGGGTGGCGAAGTACTCGGCGAGGGTGCCGAGCCGCAGGCGTACCCCGTCGACGTCGGCGGCGGCCAGCAGGTCGGGGGCGTCCGGCGCGGGCGCGGCGTGGTCGGTGCCGTACATCGCCAGGATCGGGGTGTCGTCGCCGGCGGGCCGCCAGCCGCGCAGCCGGTCGGCCAGGTCGACGCCCGGCGGGTGACCAGGCGCGGGTCGTCCATCAGGCCGGCGGCGTTGCCGTAGCCGCCGGGCAGGTACTCGGCGCGGATCGTGGTGCCGTCCGGGGCCTGCCAGGCGAACGCGTGCGACCAGACCCGGTCCGGTACGCCCCGGAACACGCAGGCGTGGGCCAGCCCGGCCCCGGCCAGGAGCTGCGGCATCTGCGCGATGTGGCCGAACATGTCGGGCAGGTAGCCGACCGGCATCGCCCCGCCCAGCGCCGCGCTGCGGGCCAGCCCGCGCTCCAGGTTGCGGACGATGTTCTCCCCGGAGCACAGGAACTCGTCGAGCAGGATCTGCCACGGCCCGACGGCCAGCCGCCCGGCCCGCACCAGCGCGATCACCTGGTCCCGGCGCTCGGGCCGGACCTCCAGGTAGTCGTCGACCGCGGCGAGCTGCCCGTCCAGGGTGAACCGCTGGCGCTCGTCGTGCGCCATCCGGTCGAACACCTCGTCGAGCAGGGCCACCAGTCGCAGCCGGAACCGCTGGAACGGCTCGTACCACTCGCGGTCCCAGTGGGTGTGCGGCACCACGATGATCTCGGTCGGTCGGTCCATCAGCTCGCCGCCTCTCCGCCGATCGCCGCCCCGGTCAGCTCACCGTAGCGGCGTACCACCTGCTGGCTGGTCCGTACGTCGGCCGCGCCCTCGACGATGCCGGTCAGTGGGCGCGCGCCCGCGGTCACCATCGCGTGGAAGGCGACCAGTTCCTGCTCGAACGCCTCGGTCACCGACCGGAACACCGCCCGCCGCTCGCCGCCGCCGTGCCGGTCCACCGCGGTCAGCATGGTCGGCGCGTTGAGCAGGTACGGCGACGGGAAGACCAGCTCCAGCGCGCCCCGGGCGTGGTGCAGCGTCACCGTCTCCCGGTAGGCGGGGCAGTCCGGCAGGTTGAGCCAGCGGATGCCGTACCGGCCGCCGGCGGGCAGCCGGCCGGAGAGCTCCACCGACGGCTCCGCCGGCCCGTCGGGCGCCAGCGGCCAGGTCGCGACGTGGTCCACCGTGGCCGGCGCCCCGGTGAACAGCCGCAGCAGCGACAGGTCGTGCGAGACGCTGTTGATCAGGATCTGGTAGAGGGCGCGCGCTCCGGCGTCCCCGCCGACCGCCGCGTCGAGCAGCCGCTCGTCGGCGTTCCGCAGCCGGGCCAGTTCTGCGGCCGGCACGTCCCGTGGCGCGGGCGGCAGGTTGGCGAACGTCAGCTGCTGCTCCCCGGCGGCGTGCAGGACGGTCACCTCGACCGCGTGCACCGCCGCCGGGCCGCCGATCTCGTCGAGCAGCCGGGCGGCCTCGGCAACCGCCGGGTCGTACTGCTTCATGTAGCCGACCATCAGCGCCGCGCCGGCGTCGGCCAGCCGGTCGGCCTCGGCGAGCGTGTAGGCGAGTGGCTTCTCGCAGAGCACCGGCAGCCCCCGGCGCAGCGCCGCGCCGGCCAGCTCGCCGTGCGATCCGGACGTGGCGAGCAGCACCGCGTCGCAGCCGCCGCCGGCCAGCATCGCCTCCGCGTCCGGGTACCGCCGGGCCGGTTCGACGCCGTACCGGTCGCCGAGTTCGGCCAGCCGCGACGGGGACAGGTCGCTGAGCGCGACGACGTCGAACAGGTCGGCCCGTCGTTGCAGCAGGGGCAGGTGCACGGTACGGGCGATGACGCCCAGTCCGGCCACCGCGATCCTGATCCGCTTGCCCGCCTCGGTCATGGCAGCGCCTCCTCCAACCACCGCCGGTTGCCGCGCTGGTCGGCGCGGATCCGGTCCAGGTCCTGTCCCTGCGCCGGCGCGTCCTGCTCGATCACCAGCCAGCCGGTGTAGCCGATCTCGTCGAGACCGCGCAGCACCCCGGCGAAGTCGACGTCGCCGGTGCCCAAGGCGCAGAAGCCGCCCGCGGCGACCACCTCGGTGAGCCCGCCGCCGGCCTCGCGGACCCGGCGGTGCGCGGCCAGGTCGGCGTCCTTGAGGTGGACCTGACCGATCCGGCCGGCCCACTTGCGCAGCGCGGTGGCCGGGTCCCCGCCGGCCAGCGTCAGGTGCCCGGTGTCCAGGCAGACCGCCACGTCGGTGAGTTCCAGCAGCCGGTCGGCCTCCGCCTCGGTCTCCACGTCGGTGCCCAGGTGGTAGTGGAACACCGGTTCGAGGCCCCGGCCCCGGCACCGGTCGACGGCCCGCTGCACCCGGTCGGCGAAGCCCGGCCAGGCG
>NZ_JAEVHJ010000160.1:0-14484 GCF_016802855.1 Micromonospora sp. ATA51
GCGGGCGCCAGGTCGGCGGGGTCGAGATCGAGCGCGGCGAGAGCGGGCGCGCCGGCCGGGGTGAGCCGCACCGCGAGGCCGGTGCCGCGTACGGTCCAGCCGAGGTCGAGGAAGCGGTGGCAGAGCGCCGCCCCGAGCGCGCCGGCCAGGTGGGGGCGGCGCTCGGTCCAGTCGAGACAGTCGCGTACCAACGGCCGCCGGCGGCTCGCAGCGGCTCGACCGGTACCCCGATCCCGGCCAGCCAGTCGAGGCCGGCGGGGGTGAGGGCGAGGCCGCCCGAGCGGTCCAGCAGGTTCCGGGCGAGCAGCGCGTCGTACAGCCGGACGCCGAGCCGCCCGGCCAGGTGGTCGTAGCAGGTCCGGGCGTAGGCGAGGGCGGCGCGGCCGACGCGGCGCGCAGGGTGCGGGGTGGCGCGGCTGGGGCGGGGGCGTGCCCGGCGAGGTCCTCGATGAGCTGGGCCACCGACGGGCCGGCCAGGCGGACATACCGGTGCCGACCCTGCCGCTCCTCCACCAGCAGCCCGCCGCGGACCAGCCGGGTGAGGTGGTCGCTGGCGGTGGACGCGGCCACCCCCGCGGCGCGGGCCAGCTCCCCTGCCGTCCAGGCCCGCCCGTCGAGCAGGGCCAGGCAGAAGCTGGCCCGGGTGCGGTCGGCGAGCAGCGCGGCGAGGCCGGCCAGGGAACCGCCGTCGGTGCTGGTGGTGGTCATACCCCCATGCTGGCACGGGGACGGTTCGGTGCCCACCGAAGGATGCCGGTGCCCTTTACATCGTTGTATCCAACGTTGTAGAAACGTGGCACCGCAGTGACCTCTGTCGACACCGACCCGAGGCAGGTCTGATGGGACATCTCCACCGTGGCGGCGTGCTCGCCGCCGTACTCGGCCTGGTGCTGGCGACGACGGCGTCCGCGCCGGCCGTCGCCGGTTCCGGCCCCGACCGCTACCGCAACCCGGTCTCCGCCGGATTCGCCGACACCTTCGCCGACCCGGTCGTGGTCCGCGGCGACGACGGCCTCTGGTACGCCTACGGCACCTCCGACCCGCTCCGGGAGGGCGAGAAGCAGGCCCATCGGGTGCCCACCGCCCGCTCCGCCGACCTGGTCGACTGGACGTACGTCGGCGACGCGTTCGCCCCCGACCAGCGCCCGTCCTGGGCCGCCCCCGGCGCGGCGTTCTGGGCGCCCGACGTGCGCCGCATCGGCGACCACTGGGTGATGTACGTGACGGTCACCGACACCACCGTCTCCGCCGACACCTTCGACACCGCCATCGGGGCGGCCACCGCGCCCACCCCGACCGGCCCGTGGACCTTCGCCGACGCGCCGGTGGTCGCCCCGCGCCCCGGCGGCGGTGGCGGCTACCTGTGGACCATCGACCCGAGCCAGTTCACCGACGTCGACGGCCGCAACTACCTCTACTTCGGCAGCTACTACGGCGGCATCTCGGTCACCGAGCTCACCGCCGACGGGCTGCGCACGGTCGGCACCCCGAGCCTGGTCGCCGTCGACAACAAGTTCGAGGGCGGCTACGTGCTGCGCCACGACGGCTGGTACTACCTCTTCGCCTCCACCGCGAACTGCTGCGCCGGCCCGGCCACCGGGTACTCCGTCCAGGTCGGACGGGCGCGCGGCCCGCGCGGGCCGTTCGTCGACCGGGACGGGCTGCGGCTGGACGCCTCCCGGGCCGGCGGCACCCCGGTGCTCACCCAGAACGGAAACCGCTGGATCGGCACCGGCCACAACGGCTTCCTCACCGATCTGTCGGGGCAGGACTGGATCGCCTACCACGCGATCGACCGCGCCGACCCGTACCTGGACGAGCCGTTCGGGATCAACGAGCGGCCGATGCTGCTGGACCGGCTCGACTGGATCGACGGCTGGCCCACCGTGAACGCCGGCGCCGGCCCGTCGGAGGAGCCCCGGCCGGCGCCCGTCACCACCGCCCGGCTCGACGAACGCTTCGACTCCCCCGCGCTCACCCGCTGGCGAGCCGGCGACGACACCTGGCAGGTGGCCGACGGGCGGCTCACCGGGACCGGCGCGCTGACGAGTCGTACCGATCTCGACGGGGACGTGCGGGTGGAGGCCGACCTGCGGCTGACCGGTGCGGACGCCGCCGGGCTGCGGTTCGGCCGGGTGGACGTCCGGGTCGAGGCCGGGCGCCTGACCGCCCGCGAGGCCGACGAGGGGAGCGCGAGCGTCCCGCTGCCCGCCGGATTCGACCCCGCCGACCGGCACAACCTGGCCGTCGAGGTCCGCGACCGGCAGCTCGTCGCCGAGCTGAGCCCGGCCCGCCTGGGCGACCAGCTCGCCGTGGCCACGCTGCGCCTGACCCGCCCGGTCGCCGGACCGCTCACCCTGCTGGCCGACGGCGGGACCGGCGAGTTCGACAACGTGAGCGTCGCCCCGCTGTACCGGCCGGCGCGGCACGCGGTGGCGCCGCCAGGCGTCGGCCCACTGCTGTCGGACTGGTCCGACGAGTTCGACGACGGGCTCGACCCGGCCTGGCGGTGGGTCCGGCAGAACCCGGACGCCACGGTCAGCGGTGGCGCGCTGCGCTGGCCGGTGGAGCTGACCGACCTGGTCGGCACCGGCAACACCGCGGGCGTGCTGCTGCGCGACGCGCCCAGCGGGGACTACGTGGCGGAGACGAAGGTGACCCTCGACCTCGGCGAGGAGACGGTCCGCAACTACCAGCAGGCCGGCCTGGTGGCGTACGTGGACGACGACCGGTTCGCCCGGCTGAGCCAGGTGGCGATCTGGAACACCCGGCAGGTCGAGTACGGCTATGAGCTGCCCTTCGCCGGCCGGCCGGTGTACGGCGGGAACATCGTCGGCACCCCGGCCACCACCACCTGGCTGCGGCTGGCCCACCACGTCGACCCGGCCACCGGGGAGCACGAGTTCCGGGCCGCCTCCAGCCGGGACGGCGTGCACTGGACCTGGGGCGGGGTGTGGACCTTCCCGGCCGACACGACGCCCCGGATCGGCCTGGTCGCGCACGGCGGCGCCAACCCGCCGGTGACCGCGGTCTTCGACTACCTGCGGTTCCACCGCTGAGCGGCGCGGGGGCCGTCCGCCGTCGTGCGGACGGCCCCCGTCGGCCGGTTCAGCCCCGGATGCTGGCCGTGCCGTCGACCGCCATCAGGCGGCCGTCAGCTCGTGGACCGTCCGGGTCTCGCCGGCGCGGAGGCCGCCCGAGGAGAGCTGAGGCCGCCCGCCGGGTGGCGCGGGTGACGGTTGTGCCGGTCGGCGCGACGAGCCGCGGGCCGTGATGAAAGGCTTGTCCCATGAGTTCCGCACCAACACCGACCGACCCCACCCCCGCCGCCGACGCCGACGAGGCGACCGCCTTCGCGGATCTCGGGCTGCGCGCCGAACTGCTCGGCGCGCTCTCCGCGCTCGGCTACGAGGAGCCGACCCCGATCCAGCGGGAAGCGATCCCGCCGCTGCTGGCCGGCCGGGACCTGCTGGGGCAGGCGGCGACCGGTACGGGCAAGACCGCCGCGTTCGCCCTCCCGCTGCTGCAGCGGATGCCGGACGACCGGAGCGCCGGTGACCCGGTGTCGCTGGTGCTGGTGCCCACTCGGGAGCTGGCGGTGCAGGTCTCCGAGGCGTTCCACCGCTACGGCAAGGACCTCGGCACCCGGGTCCTGCCGATCTACGGCGGCCAGCCGATCGGCCGTCAGCTGCGCGCCCTGGACATGGGCGTGGACGTGGTGGTGGCCACCCCCGGCCGGGCGCTGGACCACATCGCCCGGGGCACCCTGCGCCTGAGCTCACTCGCCACCGTGGTGCTGGACGAAGCGGACGAGATGCTCGACATGGGCTTCGCGGAGGACATCGAGGCGATCCTGGAGCACGCCCCGGAGCAGCGGCAGACGGTGCTCTTCTCGGCGACCTTGCCGTCCCGGATCGACGGGCTGGCCCGTAAACACCTCACCGACCCGGAGCGCATCCAGATCGAGCGGGAGCGGCCGGTGGCCGGCGAGGCGCCCCGGGTGCGGCAGAGCGCGTACATCGTGGCCCGCGGGCACAAGCCGGCGGCGCTGGGCCGGGTGCTCGACGTGGAGTCCCCCACCGCGGCGATCGTCTTCTGCCGCAGCCGGGAGGAGGTGGACCGGCTCACCGAGACGATGAACGGCCGGGGCTACCGGGCCGAGGCGCTGCACGGTGGCATGAGCCAGGAGCAGCGGGACCGGGTGATGGGGCGGCTGCGCTCCGGCACCGCCGACCTGCTGGTGGCCACCGACGTGGCGGCCCGCGGCCTGGACATCGAGCAGCTCACCCACGTGGTCAACTACGACGTGCCGTCGGCGCCGGAGTCGTACGTGCACCGGATCGGCCGGGTGGGCCGGGCCGGCCGGGAGGGCGTGGCGATCACCCTCGCCGAGCCGCGCGAGCACCGGATGCTCAAGACCATCGAGCGGGTCACCGGGCAGCGGATCGCCATCGACAAGATCCCGACGGTGGCGGACCTGCGCACCCGGCGGCTGGAGCTGACCCAGGCCGCGCTGCGGGAGAGCCTGCTGGAGGACGACCTCGACCCGTTCCGGGTGATCGTGGAGACGCTGTCGGACGAGTTCGACATGATGGAGGTCGCCCTCGCCGCGGTGAAGCTGGCCCACGAGGCGACGCTGCCCGGCGCCCCCGACGAGGAGGAGATCCCGCAGGTCGCGGTCCGGCCGCAGCGGGAGACCCGGCCCGGGTACGAGGCGCGCGGCGGGGAGCGGCGCGGCGGCGGCGCCCGACCGCGTACCGGTGGCACCGCGCAGGTCTTCATCGGGCTGGGCCGGCGCGCCGGGGTCCGGCCGCAGGACCTGGTCGGGGCGATCACCGGGGAAACCCAGCTCAGCGGCCGGGACATCGGCTCGATCGAGATCGCCGACCGGTTCTCGCTGGTCGAGGTGCCGTCCGGGGTCGCCGACGAGGTGATCGCCGGGCTGCGCGGCAGCACCATCAAGGGCCGCAAGGCCACCGTACGGCGGGATCGTGACGGCGACGGGGGCGGCGGGCGCCGCTTCGACGGGGCGGACCGGCCCGAGCGCCGCGACCGGGACTTCGGCGGCGACCGGCGCGAGCGGCGCTGACGTACGCATGCCGAGGCCCCCGGTCGGTCGACCGGGGGCCTCGGTGCGTCCCGCCGGGGCGGGTGGCGGTCAGGCCGCGCTGAGCGTCTGGCCGCCGAGGGTCTCCGCGTCGACGTCGGCCGGGCGCAGCGCCAGGGCGAGCACGTCGGCGACGTCGGCGAGGGTGTGGATGGTCAGCGCCTCGCGGACCTCGGTGGGCAGGTCGTCGAGGTCCGGCTCGTTGCGGGCCGGGATGATGACCTCGGTCAGGCCGGCCCGGTGGGCGGCGAGCAGCTTCTGCTTCACCCCGCCGATGGGCAGCACCCGGCCGGAGAGGGTGACCTCGCCGGTCATCCCGAACTCGGGGCGGACCGGACGGCCGGTCACCAGGGAGGCCAGCGCGGTCACCATGGTGATGCCGGCGCTCGGCCCGTCCTTGGGCACCGCACCCGCCGGGAAGTGCACGTGGATCCGCCGCCCGGCGAGGGCGTTCGGGTCGATGCCGAGGCGTCGCCCGTTGGAGCGCAGGTACGACAGCGCGATGTGCGCGGACTCCTTCATCACGTCGCCGAGCTGGCCGGTCAGGGTCAGCCCGGGCTCGCCCTCCATGCTGGTGGCCTCGATGAAGAGCACGTCGCCGCCGGCGCCGGTGACCGCCAGGCCGGTGGCCACGCCGGGCACCGCGGTCCGCTCGGCCGACTCCGGGGTGAACTTCGGCCGGCCCAGGTAGCGGGCCAGGTTGCCGTCGTCCACCCGGACCGGCGCCGGGTCGGACGCCAGCGCGACCGCGACCTTGCGCAGGATCTTCGCCAGGGCGCGTTCGAGCTGCCGGACGCCGGCCTCCCGGGTGTACTCCCCCGCGATCCGGGCCAGGGCCTCGTCGGCGACGGTGACCTCGTCGGCGGTCAGCCCGGCCCGTTCCCGCTGCCGGGGCAGCAGGTGGTCGCGGGCGATGGCCACCTTCTCGTCCTCGGTGTAGCCGTCCAGGGTGACCAGCTCCATCCGGTCTAGCAGCGGGCCGGGGATGGTCTCCACCACGTTCGCGGTGGCCAGGAAGAGCACGTCGGACAGGTCGAGGTCGACTTCCAGGTAGTGGTCCCGGAAGGTGTGGTTCTGCGCCGGGTCGAGCACCTCGAGCAGGGCGGCGGCCGGGTCGCCGGAGTAGCCGGCGGCCAGCTTGTCCACCTCGTCGAGGAGCACCACCGGGTTCATCGAGCCGGCCTCGCGCAGGGCGCGGACGATCCGGCCGGGCAGCGCGCCGACGTAGGTGCGCCGGTGGCCGCGGATCTCCGCCTCGTCGCGGACCCCGCCGAGGGAGACCCGGACGAAGTTGCGGCCGAGCGCCCGGGCGACGGACTCGCCGAGGCTGGTCTTGCCGACGCCGGGCGGGCCGGCGAGGGCGAGCACCGCGCCGGAGCCGCGGCCGCCGACGACGCCGAGGTTGCGCTCGGCCCGCCGGTTGCGCACCGCGAGGTACTCCAGGATGCGGTCCTTCACGTCGGCCAGGCCGGCGTGGTCGGCGTCGAGCACCGCGCGGGCCGCGGCCAGGTCGGTGTTGTCCGCGGTACGCGTGTTCCACGGCATCTCCAGCACCGTGTCGAGCCAGGTGCGGATCCAGCCGGCCTCCGGGGAGGCGTCGCTGGCCCGCTCCAGCTTGCCGACCTCCCGCAGCGCCGCCTCGCGGACCTTCTCCGGCAGGTCGGCGCTCTCCACCCGGCTGCGGTAGTCGGCGGAGCCGTCCGGCTCGTCCTCGCCGAGTTCCTTGCGGATCGCGGCGAGCTGCTGGCGGAGCAGGAACTCCCGCTGGGACTTCTCCAGCCCCTCGCGGACGTCGGTGTTGATCCGCTCGGTGACCTCCTGCTCGGCGAGGTGGTCCTTCACCCAGCCGACGAGGAGCTCCAGCCGGGCGGTGACGTCCGGCGCGGCGAGCAGTTCGGTCTTCTGCGCCAGGCTGAGCCAGGGCGCGTAGCCGGCCGCGTCGGCCAGCTCGGAGAGGTCGGTCATCCGCTCCATGGCGTCGATGACCTGCCACGCGCCGCGCTGCTGGAGGACCGAGGTCATCAGCGCGCGGTACTCGCGGGCGAGTTCCCGGGCCTTGCCGGCCGGGGCGGGTTCGTCGAGCTCGGTCGCCTCGACCCAGAGGGCGGCGCCGGGTCCGGGGACGCCGGAGCCGATCCGGGCCCGGGACAGGCCGCGGACGACCGCGGCGGGTTCCCCGTCGGGCAGCCGGCCGACCTTCTCGATGGTGGCGACCGTGCCGACGGAGCCGTACTCCCCGTCGAGGCGGGGCACGGCGAGGAGCTTCTTGTCACCGGTGGCGCGGGCCGCGTCGACCGCGGCCTGGGTGGTCGGGTCGAGGGTCACCGGGATGACCATGCCGGGCAGCAGGACGGCGTCGGTCAGTGGAAGTACCGGAAGAGTTGCCATCGAACACCTGCTATCGGGTTGAGTTGAGCGTGACAGGCTCAAGTAACAAAGCGTTCCCTTTGTTCCTACCTGTGACCCACGCCACTCCCCCGGCCCGGCCGGCGGTCGCTGCCCCGCCCACCCCGACCGGCCCGGCCCCACGATTCCGCGACCGGATTAGGTGACCCGCCGAATGGCAAACGGCCGGTATTGTTGCGAATTCGCCGCGCCATACGTCAAACTCTTAGCCACACCCCGCCCGACACAGGGAGCAATGGCGATGGCAAGGAAAGTAATCACCGTTCTGACCGACGACCTCGACGGCGGAAAGGCCGATCGGACCGTCGAGTTCAGCCTGGACGGCGTGGCGTACACCATCGACGTCTCCGACGAGAACGCGGGCGTGCTGCGCAAGGCGCTGGACCCGTACATCAGCGCGGGCCGGCGAATCGGCCGCGGACCGGTCGAGGCTGGCCGCCCCACCCGCCGGCCGGGGCGCCCGGCCACCTCGGGAATGGACCGCGAGCAGAACCGCGCCATCCGGGAATGGGCCGTCAAGAACGGGTACGAGATTTCCGAGCGGGGCCGCATCCCGGTCTCCGTGGTGGAGGCGTACAAGAACCGCTGAGCGGTCGGGGATCACCTTCGGGCACGCCGGGGTCACGCTGAGAAATCGGCGTGGCCCCGGTCCGCTTTTTCAACCGTTCACAATTTCCCGCCGTGCGGGTCGCTCCCGAGCGGGACGGTCACTCCCCGGTCGTCCCGTCGATCAGCTGCCGGGCCACGTCGAGCTGGCCCACGAGCCGCGCCAGGACGCGCTCGGTCCACATCCGTCGACGGTACGGCCCGAGGGTGAGCGGCGCCACCATGATCGACGCGTGACCGGAACCCTGTCGTACCCCTAGGTTGTAATGACCGGCGTAGCTAGCAGGCATTACACGGACGACTCTCGGGGGTGGCGCATGGCGACCTGGTGGCGGCAGACGGCGGGTGGGCTGCCGCGCACGTTCTGGTACCTGTGGACCGCCACGCTGATCAACCGGCTGGGCAGCTTCGTCGCCATCTACCTCGGCGTCTACCTGGTCTCCGTACGGCACTTCGACGCGTCGTACGCGGGGATGGTGATCGGGTTGCACGGCGCCGGCAGCGCGCTCGGCACGCTGCTCGGCGGGATGATCGCGGACCGGTGGGGGCGGCGGCCGGCGATGCTGGCCGGCAACGTCACGGCCGCGGGCGTCGCGACCGTCCTCGGGCTGACCACTCAGCCGGTCGGCATCGCGCTGCTGACCCTGCTGCTCGGGCTCTTCCTCGGCGTCGCCCGACCGGCCTTCACCGCCACCATCATCGACGTGGTCGGCGACCGCGACCGGCTGCGGGCGATGACGCTCAACTACTGGGCGATCAACATCGGTTTCTCGGTGGCCGCGACCGTGGCCGGTCTGCTGGTCCGGGTGGACCCGCTGCTGCTCTTCCTGGTCAACGCCGCCGTGCTGCTCGGCACGGCCACGCTGATCGCGGTCAAGGTGCCCGAGTCCCGGCCGGCCCCGGTCACCGTCGAACAGTTCACCCGGGCGGACCGGGGTGGGCTCGGCGTGGTGCTGCGGGACCCGGTCTTCCTGACCTTCACCGCGCTCACCGGGCTGGTCTGGCTCTGCATCGAGGCGAACGTGATGCTGCCGGTGGCGTTGCAGGCCGACGGGCTGCCCGCGGCGGCGTACGGGCCGGTCATCGCGGTGAACGGCCTGATGATCGTGGTCGGGCAGCTCTTCGTGCCGCGGCTGATCGCCCGCTTCGACCGGTCCCGCACCGTCGCGGTGGCGGCGGTGGTGGTCGGCACCGGCTTCGCGCTCACCGCGCTGGCGGACAGCGTCTGGTTCTACGGACTCGCCGTGCTGGTCTGGACGCTCGGCGAGATGACGATGACGCCGGCCAACTCGGCGCTCACCGCGGACCTCTCCCCCACCGCTCAGCGCGGCCGCTACCAGGGCGTCTACTCCCTCGGGTACGCCTTCGCCAGCTTCGGCGGCCCGACCGTCGGCGGGCTGGTCACCGACCGGTTCGGCGACACCACGCTCTGGCTGGGCCTGTTCGGCCTGGCCCTGCTGGTGGCGGTCGGCAACCTGCTCGCCGCGCCGGCCCGCACCCGGCGCATCGGGGCGCTGCGCGCCCCGGCCGAGGAACCGGTCCGACCGGCGCCCGCGCTGGTCTGACGGCAACGGAGCCGCCCGGGGCGCACCCCCCGGGCGGCTCCGGCCGTCGACCGATCCGGTCTCAGTTGACCTCGATCCGCACCACGTCGAAGGCGGGGGTCTGGTTGGCCCGCTCCATCATCGGGATGCGGTGCGAACCGTCACCGGCCCAGACCGCGCACTGCGCGAGACCCGACTGCGGCAGGCCGGGGATCTGGATCTGCACGTCGTCCGGCTGGTCGCTGCCCCGACCGTCCTCGGTGGCCACGAAGAACGCCGGCACGTCCTGCGGGTTCGGGGGCTGCCGGGTGTCGTTGAGCATCCGGCAGGCGGTGTGGAAGTGTCCGCGTACCAGGCCCTGGTCGTTCAGCAGCGAGCTCTCCAGGTAGTAACCGCCCTGGCCGGCCGCGAGGAAGCGGTCCCGGACCAGGTTCTTGGTGGTGACCCGGAGGGTGAACGGCTCGTTCCGGTTGACCTGGTTGGGGAATTGCGTGATGAGCAGCGAGGGATTGTTCGCGGCGGCGCCCACCTCACCGAAGGCGGTGCTCACGCAGCGGTTCCCGTTCTGGAAACCGTCGTGCGGCTGGAGCTTGCTGTTCGTGCAGTCCTTGGCGAGGACGCCCAGCCCGTTGCCACCGTTGTTGTTCCCGCCGTTGTTGTTCCCGCCGGTCTGGCCGCCGTTGTTGTTGCCGCCGGTCTGGCCGCCATTGTTGTTGCCGCCGGTCTGGCCGCCATTGTTGTTCTGGCCGCCGTTCTGACCGCCGCCGTTCTGACCGCCGGTGTTCCCGCCGGCGTTCTGACCGGCGTCGGCGAGGGCGCACTGGGCGAGCTGGTCGAGCCCCTGCGGTCGCTGCGCCACCCGCCCGATCGCGGTCGCGATCCGGTTCAACGTCGCCTTCCGCTTGTCGGCCAGCGGCCGCAGGATCGCGTTGTTGATAGTGTCCTGGCCGTTGCGGCCGGCGTCGGCGGCGAGCCGCCGGTTGGCCTCGGCGATCTGGGCGTCCAACAGGGCGAGGTTGCGGTCCACCTCGTTGCGCGCCTGGGCGGGGACCTGCGGAAGCTTGCCCTTCACGTCCGGGCAGGCCACGGTGGGCGGGCCGGCCGCGGCGCCGCCGTTGCCGGCCTTGACCGCCTGGCACTCGGCGACGGACATCTGCCCGTCACCCCAGTGGTTGCGCACCCAGCGGCCGTTCTGCCACGTCCGGGTCGTGCTGCCCTGGCCGCTCGGCGAGGTGGCGCCGGGGCTGGGCGCGACGCACGACGCCGAGGCGGCGCGGGTGTACGTCCGCCGGTCCTGGGCCGACGAGATCTGGGTCACGGCGACGATTCCGCCGAAGACCGCGAGCGTGCCGACAACGGCCAGCAGTCGCTTGCTCCGCGCGTTCCCGGATGGCCGGCGCGCCCGTGTGGACCTGCGCATCGAATTGCTCTCCTTCTCGATCCGGTGGCTGACTCGTGACCCCGGCGGACCGACGGAATTCGGGGTGAGGATCACTGCGACGTTCCGCTCGCACGTCGATGACCGACGATGCCCTTTCCGCACCGTCTCCCGCGCCTGCCGACGCGGCTGCGAAGATCTGGGTCCATTCGCGCTTAGGTACGGAGCGACGGCGGCGAAGGTTCAAGCCGGGATCGGGAAACTCCGCGACGGGGTCGACCCGTGCGCCCTGCCGGCGGCCGGCGTGGGCATGCGCGACGGGCGTGGCGCCGCACGGAGCGGCGCGGTTTGCCGGCGCGGGTGGTCAGTCGGCGCAGAGGTGCTCGAAGGCGAAGCCGCCCGCCAACTCGTCCCGGCGGGACGCGAGGAGCCGGATCTCGCGGCGGAGCCGCTCCCGGTCCACCAGCGGCGGCTCGCCCGCCTCCAGGCCGCGTACCCGCTCCCCGACCGCCAGGGCGGACAGGTCCTCGGCGAGCCGCGCCGGGTCCACCCCGCAGGAGAACCGCTGCGGGAAGACCTGGACCCGTTCGACCAGGCACCGGCCGGGCCGCACCTCGACCCAGCTCCACCCCTCGGCCGGCCCGTTCTTCCAGCGTGCGTGCAGGCCCCGGACGATGGGATCGGCGAGCCGCCGGTCCACGTACGCCTCCACGACGGCGGCCCGGGTCAGCGCGCCGAGGTCGTTGACGTGCCCGCTGCGCCCGTCGGGGAGCCGGCCGATGATGTCCCGGAACCCGACCGGCTCGGCGCCCTCCGCCCCGGCGGCGGTGGCGTCCGCGTAGGCGCGCGCGTCGATGACGTACTCGACGATCCGGCGGCCGTGGTGGGCGCCGCGCAACGTCGGCGACTCGATGCGCAGCACCGCCAGGCCGACCGCCGCGCAGACCGCGCTCTTCATCCGCTCGGCGCGCTGCTCCGGCGAGCCGGCCGGCGGCGGCGGAGCGATGTCCACGGCGAACAGTGGCCGGCCGGTGTCCGCGGCGCACACCACCTGGTCGAAGCCCTCCCGGATGGCGGTGCTCCACTGGTGTCCGGTGATGCCCGGCGGTCGCCCGTGCACCAGCTCGCTGAGCCGGCGCGACGCGTACCCCACCTGACCGGCCCGGGTCAGCCGCGGCGCACCCCCGGCCGTGATCGGGCGCAGCCAGGGCGTGTCCTCGCTGCCGGTGCTCGTCATCTTCGCCAGATCCATCCGTCGGTCGGTCGACCGGACCGAGTCTAGGACGTCGATCATGGTGAGCGCGTCGCCGGTGCGGCCGAATCCGGTTGCCCGGTCCGGCCGGCGCCGCTGGGATGAGCACGTGTCGACCTTCCTCACCACCGCCCGGCTGACGCTGCGCGAGTTCACCGCCGCCGACGCGCCGCTGCTCACCGCGTTGGACGGCGACCCGGACGTGATGCGGTACCTCACCGGGGGCCGCCCCACCCCGGCGGCCGAGATCCGCGACCGGGTGCTGCCGCGGATGCTGGCGGCGTACCGGCGCCCGCCGGGCTGGGGCTGGTGGGCCGCGGAGCGGCGGCACGACGGCATGTTCCTGGGCTGGTTCGAGTTCCGGCCGACCACGGACGGCGACGCCCGGGAGGTCGAGCTGGGCTATCGGCTGCGCCGGGCCGCCTGGGGCGCCGGGTACGCCACCGAGGGAGCCCGCGCACTGGTCGACAAGGGCTTCGCCGAGCTGGACGTGGCCCGGATCGTCGCCACCACGATGGCGGTCAACCGCGGGTCGCGGCGGGTGATGGAGAAGGCCGGACTGGCGTACGTGCGGACCTTCCACCAGGACTGGCCGAAGGCGATCGAGGGAGCCGAGCACGGCGAGGTGGAGTACGCGCTGACCCGACGGGAGTGGCGGGACGGCCGACCGTCCGCTTCCCCGTCACCGGCGGGACGCTGACCCGCCGTCCGCGCGGCCGCTGCGCCGGGCGGACGACAGCCGCCGTCCGCGCGGCCGGTGCGCCGGGCGGACGACCCCTCTAGGCTCGGTCGGGTGCCGCAGAGTGGACGGACCCCGCAACGGTCGACCAAGCGCAGCCTCGTCGCCGTCTCCCATGCCATCGAACAGGCCGCCCTGGCCACCGCCGAGGACGGCCCGCTGGTGGTGTTCGCCCTCTTCCAGCGGCGGCTCTACTTCGCCGGGGAACGCGCGGTCTACGAGCGGATCGCGGCAAGCGCGGCGGTGACCGTGGTGGGGATGGTCGGTCCGCCGCCGCCCGAGCTGCCCGCCGGGGCGTACGGGGTGATGCTGGACGAGGCGGAGGAGCTGGCCCGGGAGTGGAGCGTGGTGGCGCTGACCCCGCGCTTCGGGGCCACGCTGGTGGCGTACGACCGGGGCGAGGTGGCTCCGGCGGTCTCGCTGGAGGCCGGGCGGCTCTTCGAGGGCCACTGGGGTTTCCGCCGCGACGAGGCGCTGCACGAGGTGATCCGGCTACGGGCACGCCTCGCGGACCGGTTGCCGGAGTCGGCCCGGTCCCGGTTGGACGAGGTGGTCGCCCGGGTCCGGGACATCCCGGCCGGGCCGGGCGAGTCCCGGGCCGAGGCCGCGATCCGGATGCTGGCCGCCCGGGGCGAGCGCGCGCACCCGCCCCGGCAGGCGGAGCCGGTGGACACACCGGCCGGGCTGCTCGACGAGCCGGGCCTGCGCCGGTGGACCGGCATGGACGGCGTAACCGCCTCCGGCACGCTGCCGGTGGCGCTGGTCGGGGTGCGGGTGGACGAGCCGGCCGGCGCGCCGGAGCGGTTCGGCCGGCGCAGCGCCGCCCGGGAGACGCAGGCGGTGGTCGCCGCGGTGGCCGGCGTGCTGCGCCCGGTGGACCGGGCGATCCGCCTCGCCGACAACGAGTACCTGCTGATGCTGCCGGCGCTGCACGAGCAGGGGGCGCTGGACGTGGCGGGCCGGGTGCACGAGGCGGTCGGCGGGCTGGCCCGGTCGTACCCGTTCGTCGCCTTCGGGGTGCACGCGGCGGTCACGGTGACCGACCGGCGGCCGCTGCCGGTGGCGGACGTGCGGCACGCGGTGGAGTGGGCGGCGCGGGAAGGCGTACCGGTGGCGACCCTCGCTCCGGAGCCGGCCCGGGTCGCGGCGAGCGCACCCTGACGGTCCGCACCTCCAGCATTGCCACGTCGCACAGGCTTGGCGACGGCGGGAACGGGTACGCCGCGCCCATGAGCCGACCGGTGCGAGCGGAGGTGGGCATGACGCGACAGCAGTTCGGGTTCCTCGCCGGGTTCCTCCTGGTGGCGGTCTGGGCGCTGGGCGGGCCGGGCGCCGCCGCGGCCGCCACCCTGGCCGGCCTGGTCGGCTGGCTCCTGGTCCGTGTCCTCGACGGCGAGGTCACCATGGCCGGGCTCGCCGACCGGGTCGCCCCGCCACGCCGGCGCTGACCGG
>NZ_JAEVHJ010000161.1:0-14425 GCF_016802855.1 Micromonospora sp. ATA51
ACCCGGCTGCCGCTGCGGCTGGACCGGGTCGGCGGCTGGCGGGACACAACCCTGTCACTTCCCGTTCATTCGGTCGCTGACATGTTCACCGGGCGGGTCTACAGTGGCTCTGAGCTGCTCATGCATGATCTGCTGAGCACCTATCCCGTCGCCCTGCTGGCTCCCACCGACTCCGTGGAGGCTGCCGCATGACCGAGTTCACGGTGTGGGCGCCCGAGGCCGCCCGGGTCCGGCTGCGCCTGCCCGGCGCCGCCGACCACGAGATGCGCGCCGGCCCGGACGGCTGGTGGCGGGTCGAGGTGCCGGGCACCGGGCCGGGCACCGACTACGCGTTCCTGCTCGACGACGACGACCGGGCCGTGCCCGACCCGCGGTCGGCCTGGCAGCCCGCCGGGGTGCACGGGCCGAGCCGGCTCTACGACCACGCCGCCTACCACTGGACCGATCGGGGCTGGACCGGCCGGCAGCTGCCCGGCAGCCTCCTCTACGAACTGCACGTCGGCACCTTCACCCCGGAGGGCACGTTCGACGCCGTCATCGGCCGTCTCGACCACCTCGTCGACCTCGGCGTGGACATGATCGAGCTGCTGCCGGTCAACGCCTTCAACGGCGAGCACAACTGGGGCTACGACGGGGTCTGCTGGTACGCCCCGCACCAGCCGTACGGCGGGCCGGACGGGCTGAAACGCCTGGTCGACGCCGCGCACGCCAAGGGGTTGGGGGTGATCCTCGACGTCGTCTACAACCATTTCGGGCCCTCCGGGGCCTACGCGCCGATGTTCGCGCCGTACCTCACCGAGCAGCGCAACACCTGGGGCCGGACGGTCAATCTGGACGGCCCGCACTCCGACGGGGTACGCCGCTACATCATCGACAGCGTGCTGATGTGGCTGCGCGACTACCACGTCGACGGGCTGCGGCTGGACGCCGTGCATGCCATGCCGGACTCCCGGGCCACCCACTTTCTGGAGGAGGTGGCGGTCGAGGTGGAGGCCCTCTCCACCCACCTGGGTCGGCCGCTGTCGCTGATCGCCGAGTCCGACCTCAACGACCCGAAGGTGATCACCCCGCGCGAGGCCGGCGGCTACGGCCTGCACGCCCAGTGGAACGACGACGCCCACCACGCCCTGCACAGCCTGCTCACCGGCGAACGGCAGGGCTACTACGGCGACTTCGGCTCGCTGGAATGCCTCGCCGACGTGCTGACCGGCGCGTTCTTCCACGCCGGCAGCTGGTCCAGCTTCCGCAACCGCGGCCACGGCCGGCCGGTCGACCGGCAGCGCACCCCGGGGCACCGCTTCGTGGCGTACCTGCAGAACCACGACCAGATCGGCAACCGGGCCACCGGCGATCGGATCTCCGCGACGCTCTCCCCGGCGCTGTTGCGGGTCGGCGCCACCCTGCTGATGACCGCCCCGTTCACCCCGATGCTGTTCATGGGGGAGGAGTGGGCGGCCAGCACCCCGTGGCAGTTCTTCACCAGCCACCCGGAGCCGGAGCTGGCCACCGCGGTGGCGACCGGCCGGAAGCGGGAGTTCGCCGCGCACGGCTGGCCGGAGGGCGACGTGCCCGACCCGCAGGACCGGCAGACCTTCGTCCGGTCCCGGCTCGATTGGGCCGAGCTGGACAAGCCCGAGCACCGCGAGATGTACGACTTCTACCGGCGGCTGATCGCGCTGCGCAAGAGCCGCCCCGACCTGTCCGACCCGCGGCTGCACGCGGTCGACGTCCGGCACGGCGACCAGTTCCTGGTGATGCGCCGGGGCGAATGCCTGGTGGTGGCGAACCTCGCCGGCAAGTCACAGCGGATCAACCTGCCCGGGATGGTGCGCAACGTGCTGCTGGCCACCGGCACCGGCGTCACCGTGATGCGCGACGGGATCGAGCTGCCGCCGGAGTCAGCCGCCATCGTGGCGCTCTGATCACCCGCTACCTGTTCGCGGGGATTCCCGTCAGCGACTACCCGGCGGCGCTGGCCTGGCACGAACGCCTGCTCGGCCGATGGGTGCCCAGGCGGGCGTGGGCGGCGTCGAGCTGCCCCCAGATCGGCGGCGCGGCTGAGCGCCGGCGGCTGTACTGCTACCTGCTGCGTCGGGCGAGCCGCACGCCGAACGCAACCGCGCCGACGATGAGCGCTACGCCCAAAAGCTGGAGGCCCGGCGAGTCATCGGCCTCTCCGTGCACGATGCCGGCGACGCCGAGCGCGATGGCGAGGATGGCGACGATGGCGAGGAGGTACTTCATGCGGTCTCCTGTCGTCATTCCTCGACCCACTCGAGCAGGTCGCCGGGCTGGCAGTCGAGCACCCGGCACATGGCTTCCAGGGTGCTGAAGCGGACGGCCTTGGCGCGCCCGTTCTTGAGCACGGCCACGTTCGCCGGGGTGAGCCCGACCCGCTCGGCGAACTCGCCCACGCTCATCTTGCGTTTGGCCAGCTCGACGTCGATGCGCACGACGATGGGCATCAGATCACCGCTTCCATGTCGGTCCGCAGCGAGGTGGCCTGCCGCAGGAGCGCCCGCATCACCAGCATCAGCAGCGCCAGCACGGCGACGCCGATCGACATGAGGAACAGCAGGAGCGGCAGCCCCGGATCGTCGGCCTTCGCGGCGACGTAGAGGTCCACGCCGAAAAGCACCGCCCCCGCGGCGACGATGGCCCAGACGATCGCGTCCACCCACACCAGCGAGGCCTCGGTGAAGATCCGGTCCTTCTTGACCAGGGTGAGCAGCTTCCAGGTGGCCACGATCACCACCTGGACGCAGAGCACCCAGAAGACCGTGATGGCCGTCAGCGGCCACCTGAGGTACGCCTGGTCCGGGGACTCCTTGGCCATGTAGGCGAACTGCCCGGGCAGGGACATGGTCTGGAACAGGACCAGCACCCCGAACAGCAGCGCGAGGAAGACTTTGAGTGGGGCCACCACTCGATGCACGGTGAGCATCCATCGAGTTTCACTCGTTAGCTATCGAAAGTCAATAGGTGACGGCGGAGGGGAGAGGGTGTCGGTCAGGGGATCGGCCACTCGTGCACCGGGCGGTTGCTGTGCATCAGCTCCACGTAGTGCCGGACCACCTCGCGCAGCGCCTCGGGCCGGTCCAGGTGGTCGGCGGACTCGAACCGGTGCAGCGTCTCCACCTGCCAGGTCGCGCCGTTGCGCCCGGTCAGGCAGCGCTGCTCGACGATGCCGAGCAGCCGGTCCCGCTCGGTCGGCTCGAGCCCCCACCGGTCCAGCCCGTGGTACGCCAGCGGCAGCAGCCGGCGCAGCACCAGCTCGGTCACCGGCAGGTAGCCCAGCCCGGGCCAGAACACCTGGGCGTCGATGCCGTGCCGGGCACAGTTGGTGAAGTTCTCCTCGGCCGCGCTGAACGACATCTGCGACCACAGTGGCCGGTCCGACTCGGCCAGGGCGCGGACCAGCCCGAAGTAGAAGGCGCTGTTGGCGATGGTGTCCACCACGGTCGGGCCGGCGGGCAGCACCCGGTTCTCCACCCGCAGGTGCGGGCGTCCCTTCAGCACGTCGTAAACGGGGCGGTTCCAGCGGTAGATGGTGCCGTTGTGCAGCCGCATCTCGGCGAGTTTCGGCACGTCCCCGGCCGCCAGGGTCTCCGCCGGGTCCTCCGGGTCGCAGACCGGCAGCAGCGCCGGGAAGTAGCGCACGTTCTCCTCGAACAGGTCGAAGACGCTGGTGATCCAGCGCTCTCCGAACCAGACCCGGGGGCGTACCCCCTGGGCCTTGATCTCCTCCGGGCGGGTGTCGGTGGCCTGCTGGAAGAGCGGCACCCGGGTCTCCCGCCACAGCTCCCGGCCGAAGAGCAGCGGCGAGTTCGCGCCGAGGGCGACCTGGATGCCGGCGATCGCCTGGGCGGCGTTCCAGTAGTCGGCGAACTGGGCGGGGCTGACCTGGAGGTGGACCTGGGTGCTGGTGCAGGCCGCCTCGGGGGTGATGGTGTCCGCGGTGGTGGCCAGCCGCTCCACGCCGCTGATCGAGATCCGCAGGTCCTCGCCGCGGGCGGCGAAGATCTGCTCGTTGAGCAGCGTGTAGCGGGGATTCGCCGAGAGCGTCTCGGCGGTCAGGTGTTCGGGGCGCAGGGTGGGCAGGATCCCGATCATCACCATGTGCGCGTCGACCGTACGCGCCTTCTCCTCGGCCGCGTTCAGGCTGGCCCGGACGTGCTCCTCGAACTGCGCGGTGCCGGTGCCGACCAGCCGGCGCGGCGCCACGTTGATCTCGACGTTGAACTGGCCCAGCTCGGTCTGGAAGCTCGGGTCGGCGATGGCGGCCAGCACGTCGGCGTTGCGCATGGCCGGCTGCGAGTCCTCGTCGACCAGGTTCAGCTCGATCTCCAGGCCGGTCATCGGCCGCTCCACGTCGAACCGCGACTCGCGCAGCATCTCGGCGAAGACGTCGAGGCAGCGGCGTACCTTCTCCCGGTAGCGGGCCCGATCCTCCCGGCTGAAGGTCCGCGTGCCGACGTCCTCGCCCATGGTCACCACCCTGTCACCGCTGGTTCCCCTAACCTCGCACGTCGCGGCGGGGCGGGGAAGACCCGAAGGTCCTCTACCTACCCGGCCACGGCCCTCGTGATCCCCGTCGCGTCCGGCGTCCGCGCGCCCCGTCCCGCCCGGCGCGCTGGCTAGCATGGCCGGCGACCCGTGGGGAGAGGCGATGCGCGAGAAGATGACCACGCTGTTCGTGGCGGCGGCGATCGCCGAGGCCTGCTCCTGGCTGGCCCTGCTGGCCGGCATGGCGGTCAAGTACGGCCCGCCGGCCAACGAGATCGGCGTGCACGTCTTCGGGCCGATCCACGGCGCGCTCTTCGTGGTCTACGGCATCCTCGTCCTCGTGGTGGCCCGGCTGCGCCGGTGGCGCCTGCTGACCACCGTGCTGGCGCTGGCCTGCGCGGTGCCGCCGTTCGCCACCCTGGTCTTCGAGCGCTGGGCCCAACGGCGCGGCCTGCTGGACGACGCCTCGACCCCGGCGCGCAGCCTCACCCCCGGTCGGCTGACCCGCCGGCCGACCGCCACGCCGACCCACGCCGCCCGTTTGCCGGCCGCGCCGCTCAGCCGGCCAGGAAGTCGGCCAGCACCGCGGCGAGCCGCTCCGGCGCCTCCTCGGCCATGTGGTGCCCGGAGTCCACCGACGCGGCGCGGACGTCGTCGGCCCAGTCCCGCCAGATCGCCGCCGGGTCGCCGTAGAGGTCGACCATCCCGACCTGCTGCTGCGCCAGCTCGGCCCGCCCGGGCGGCCATCGGCGGCCCGGGGCTGGTCGAACGGCTACGCCGGGCCTACCGGGATCTCGGCCGGCCCCGGTCGGACCGGGCCACCACCGCCGCCCCGGCAGCGGCGACGCCCGAGCGGTCGCGGTCGGCGCGGTCAAAGCCAACGCCGTCGGAACCGCCACATGAGGCCGGCGTTCGCCAACAGCACCACGGCGCAGATCGCGCCGGCCAGCCGCCCGGCCAGCACAGTCATCGCCGGCAGTGAGGCCCACAGCACGATCGTCAACAGCATGAGGTACCGGCCCCGGCGGCGCGCGCCCGGTGGTCGAGCCGGGCGAAGAACTGCGGATCGCTCTCCCGCAGCTGGCGGGTGATCTGCTCGAACCTGCGCTGATCCTCTTTGCTGAGCATGGCGGTGCCTTCCCCTCACGGCTTCAGCGGTTCGGCGGCATACCCGCAACGGAGGCGGGTCACGCGCCGCTCCAGCTGCTACTTTCGGCCGCAGCGGCAAGGCCTCGACGGTGGCTCGGCGCGGGTGGGCAGCTTCCGGTCGGACCGCCTCAGCGCGGGCTTATCCGCGCCTTAAGTTTGTCTGTGCGGTTGAACGACGCGGACAGCGTCACCGCGGGCCAAAACGTTACGTCCCGCCGTTCCGGGGCGATGTCGGCCCTGCTGGGAAGCGCCCCGCCCGGACGGTGCCGGACAGACCGCCCGCGCGGGGTCATGAGCACCGTCTTAAGTGCCCTCCCGAGTGCCCTCCGGCCGCCTTGAGCGCCCGGGGACGCGTGGCTACTTTCCCGTAGCAACTCCTCCGGCAGCAGTCGCCGCCCCTGATGTCCTCCCCGGTCACAGGCGTGCCGGCGCTCGAAGAAAACGGGATTGGTACATGGCCGACCAGAATGTGCCACCACGTCGACTCCGGGACGACCGCGGGTGGGACGGGCGACAGCACCCCTTGGACGGGTACCGCGACCTGGACCACGCGGGCAGGTACGGCCCGGCCGCCGGCTACGGCGGTCCCGCCGGGTACCCGGGGGCCGTCACGACCCTGCCCGCCCACGGCTCGCAGTGGGTCGGCCGGACGGCTTCGGCCGTCAGGGTCACGCCCCGGCGCCCGGCGGGGGACTGCCAACCTGGACGATGACGACGAGCCGGGTCGCCGCACCGGCCGGCGGCGCGCCCTCGCCGCGCTCGGCGGTGCGGCGGTGGTCGCCGGCGGGGCCGCCCTCGCCATGAACCCCCAGGTGCGCGGGCTCTTCCGCGACGACCCGGTGGCCGGCGACGCCACCGGCACCGTGGTCACCGACGGCACCGCCGCCCGGCCCAGCGGGCAGCAGCCGAGCACGGTGCGCACCTACACCGAGCAGAACGAGAGCTACATGGGTTCCCGGGCCGGGGCGGCGCTCAAGCGCAACTCCCCGACCGGCGGCCGGCTCTTCGACGGCCCGGCGGCCGCCGCCGCGGCGACCCCGGTGACCGTGAAGACGGTGCTCGCCAAGGACCCGGTCCGGCACCTGGCCAGCCGGGCCACCTTCGGCGCCACCGGGAAGGTGCTGGCCGACATCAAACGGCTCGGCATCGACGGCTGGCTGCGCCGGCAGCTCGACCCGGAGAAGATCGCCCCGACGAAGGCCGAGCTGAAGCTCGCCGAGCTGCCCACCCTGAAGCTGACCCCGCAGCAGCTGCGCGACCAGCGGAACCAGCTCAACGAGCGGGGCGCCCAGCCCGAGCGGGAGATGATCGACGCCACCATCGCCCGGCAGATCTGGTCCGACCGGCAGCTCTACGAGGTGATGGTCGACTTCTGGAACGACTTCCTGCACGTCGCCGCCGAGTTCGACGGCGGGGAGGTCTACCGCAACTCGTTCGACCGGGACGTCGTCCGGGCGCACGCCCTGGGCAGCTACCCGGAGATGCTGATCGCCGCGAACCGGCACCCGGCGCTGCTGCTCTACCTGAACCAGGTCGACTCCCGCAAGGACGCGGTCAACGAGAACCTGGCCCGGGAGAACCTGGAGCTGTACTCGGTCGGGGTCGACGGCGGGTACACCGAGAAGGACGTCCGGCAGGCCGCGATGCTGCAGACCGGCCGGGGCGTCGCCGACGGGAAGTACGTCTTCCACCCGGAGCGGCACTACGTCGGCAAGGTGAAGATCCTCGGCTTCAGCCACCCGAACAGCTCCAACGACCCGAAGGTCGCCGACCGGGTGATCGACCAGTACATCACCTACCTCGCGCTGCACCCGTCGACCGCCCAGTACGTGGCCCGCAGCCTGGCCACCCGGTTCGTCTCGGACACCCCGCCGAAGTCCCTGGTGGACCGCCTGGCCAAGACGTACGCGGCCAACAAGGGCCTGATCAAGCCGGTGCTGATGACGCTGTTCAGCTCGTCGGAGTTCTGGGCCGCGGTGGGTCAGAAGGTGCGCCGGCCGATGGAGTACCTGGTCGCCACCTACCGCACCCTCGGCGTCCGGCCGGAGGCGTCGCCGGGCTTCCAGGGCGACAACCGGCGCACCCCGTACGCGCAGGGCCTGCGGCAGATCCAGGACAAGATGCGCGAGCTGGGCCAGTACCCGATGGGCAAGCCCACCCCGGACGGCTACGCGGACGTCTACGTCGCCTGGACCTCGGCGGGCACCATGGTCGACGGCTGGAACGAGGCCGGCGAGCTGCTCGGCGGCCGGCGCAAGCAGTTCACGTACCCGGCGCCGGAGAAGCTGGTGGCCCGCCCGCCGGCCACCGCTGGGGCGTACGTGGACGAGCTGGCCGGGCGGCTGGTGCACCAGAAGCTGAGCGCCAAGGAGAAGGCGCTGGTCCTCGGCGTCGCCGGGGTCCCGGCTACGGCGAAGGTCGACGCCACGTTCAACGGGGCCGTCGCCGCCGTCGCGCGGGCGATCCTCGCTTCCCCCCAGCACCACCTCCGGTGAGGCATTCGATGGAGAAGACTGTGTATTCGTACCCCCTGCACCCCGAATGCCCGGACCTGCGGCGGTTGGCCGACAACCCGGCCGAGGCGCTGCTGCGCGCGGAGGCCGACATCGTCGCGGCGGAGAACGCCGCCGAGGTGGACCGCTACCGCCGGCTGGAGGAGTTGGAGGAGGCCCAGCAGGACGGGCGCGGCGTCACCCGGCGTACCTTCGTCGCCGGCGCCGCCGCCACCGCCACCGCGCTGGCCACCGCCCAGTTCGTCACCACCTCGGCGTCCTTCGCGGCGACCAGGACCGGCACCCTGATCCACGTCTTCCTCTACGGCGGGCTGGACGGGCTGAGCCTGGCCGCCCCGGCCGACGACCCGATCCTCGGCAAGGCCCGGCCGGACCTGCTGCTCGGCAACGACTCGCTGGCCCTGGGCCGCGGGTTCAAGCTCACCAGCGCTTTCGCGCCGCTGGAGAAGTGGCTCAAGGCCGGCCAGCTCGGCTTCATCCCGGCGGTCTCCGACCCCCGGCTGTCCCGCAGCCACTTCCAGGCCGCCGACGCCTGCAACCTGGGCGGCCTGCCCGGCGAGACCGGCGGCCGGGGCTGGCTGGACAGCCTGGTCGACGCGCTCGGCAAGGGCACCGCGTTCCGCAGCGTGGGCATCGGCAGCACGCTGCCCCGGTCGCTGGTCGGCGTCAACGGCGCGCTCTCCCTGAACAGCGTCGGTGAACTGCGGCTCAACGGCGACGAGAAGTACCGGGCGGCCACCGAGAAGGCGATCCGCGGGCTGTTCACCGGGATCAACCACCCCGTGGAGGAGGCGGTCATCGAGGGGATGGGCGCGCTGGCCACCGCCCAGAAGCTGGCCGCGAAGCCGTACCAGGCCGCCGCGGGGGTGAAGTACCAGGGCGTCGGGTACGCGTTCCAGCAGCTCGCCCAGCTGATCAAGGGCGGGGCGAACGTCCGGGTCGCCACCGTCGGCATGGGCGGCTACGACACCCACGAGAACCAGGGCACCCAGGACGGCGGGAACCTGTGGCGGCGGCTCAACGAGCTGGCGAACGCCATGGCCGCGTTCTTCACCGACCTCGGCGACCGGGCCGCCGACGTGACGATCATGGTGTCCAGCGAGTTCGGCCGCCGGGTGGCCTCCAACGGCGGCGGCACCGACCACGGGCACGGTGGGGTGGTGACCATCCTGTCCGGGCGTCGGCTCGCCGGGTCGCTGCTCGGCACGTGGAACGGGTTGAACGATCTCGACTCGGGCGACGTACCTGAGTACAACAACATGTTCAACGTCTACGGGTCCGTGGCGCAGGGCCGGTTCGGACTGACCACGGCGGAAGTGGACAAGGTCTTCCCCCGGCAGAAATACGTACCCATGAAGTTGTACGCGTGACATATCAGGACACCTACGCCGCCGGCCGCCGTACCGGGACCTCGCTCCCGTACGGCGGCCGTTCGGCTGCCCCCGTACCCCCGCCACCGCCGCCGGCGCTGCCCCGCCGCGGCCCCGGCGGCCGGCGGGCCCTGGCGGCCGTGTTCTGGCTCGGCCTGGTGGCCGCGGTGCTGCCCTGGTGGCTGGACACCCTGGCCGGCTCGCTCGCCGGCACCACCGCCCTCCTCACCGCCGCCGGGCGGATCACCGGCCTGGTCGCCGGTTACCTGCTACTCGTCCAGGTGGCGATGATGAGCCGGCTCGGCGTGCTGGAACGCTGGGTCGGCGGGGAGCGGTTGTCCCGCCTGCACCGGGACCTCGGCGCCACCCTGCTCGTCGCGGTGCTCGCCCACCTGTCGCTGATCGTGGTCGCCTACGCCGGCTTGGAGGAGAAGTCGATCCTCGGCGAGGTGGGCTCGCTGCTGAGCGACTACGAGGACATGGTCGCCGCGTTCGTGGCCGCCGGCATCATGGTGCTGGTCGGCCTCACCGGCATCCGGGCGATCCGCACCGTCCTGCCGTACGAGCTCTGGTACCACCTGCACCTGACCAGCTACGCGGCCCTGCTGCTCGGCTTCGGCCACCAGTTCAGCAACGGCGCCCAGCTCTTCCACCCCGGCCCGGTCCGCACCGGCTGGATCGGCGCGTACCTGCTGGTCCTCGCCGCGCCGCTCTGGGGTCGGGTGGTCGCCCCGCTGCACTTCAACCTGCGGCACCGGCTGCGGGTGGCGGACGTGGTGGCGGAGAGCACCGACACCATCTCGATCTACCTGACCGGTCGCCGGCTCAACCAGATCGACATGCTCGGCGGGCAGTACTTCCGCTGGCGTTTCCTGAACGCCGGCGCTGGTGGCAGTCCCACCCGTTCTCGCTCTCCGCCGCGGCCAACGGCCGCTGGCTCCGGCTGACCGTGAAGGTGGTCGGCGGGCACACCGCGGACCTGCGCGACCTGCGGACCGGCACCCTGGTCTGGGCGGAGGGCCCGTCGGGCACCTTCACCGCCGCCCACCGCACCCGGGAACGCGCCCTGCTCATCGCCGGCGGCAGCGGCATCGCCCCGCTCCGGGCGATGCTGGAGGAGTTGCCGCCGGGCGCCGCGCTGATCTACCGCGCCCGCACCCCGGCCGACGTGCTGCTCCACCCGGAGCTGGACTGGCTGGCCCAGGTCCGGCGGACCTCCGTCTGGTACGTCATCGGCTCGCGCGACGATCCCGGCCCCCGCCAGGTGATGAGCCCCGGCGGCCTGCGCCGGCTGGTGCCCGACGTGGCCCGCCGCGACGTCTACCTCTGCGGTCCCGCCGGGCTGGTCGACGAGGCGGTCCGGGTGCTGCGCCGGACCGGCGTCCCCCGCCGGCAGATCCACCTGGCCACCTTCGAGCTGTAGAAAGGCACCCCTGGCATGCGTCGCGCCGTCCTCGCGATCACCGGCCTGGCCGCCGGCACCACCGCGTTGGTGGTGCTCAAGGGTTCCCCGGGGGCCGGCCAGGCCGCCCAGGACATCCCCGCCGACCAGGCGTCCGTCGCGCCGGGCGGGTCCGGGCCCGCGCCCGGGGTCACCCCTACGCCCGGCCCCGCCGGCTCCGCGTCCGCGCCGTCCCGGTCGACCCGCCCGAGCAGCACCCCGGGCACGAAGAAGAGCACCGCCACCGCCAGGCCGACGACGGCTGCGCCGCGGACCACCACCACCGCGCCGAAACCGAGCACCCGCACCGTGACCGGGCCGACGGTCGACTACGAATACGGCTCCCTCCAGGTGCGGATCACCCTGAACGGCAGCCGGATCGTCGACGCCACCGCCCTCGGCCTGCCGCTCGGCGGGCAGTCGGGGCTGCGCAGCGACGACGTGCAGGCCCGCTACAGCGGCACCTCCGGCGAGGTGGTGGCGAAGCAGAGCGCCAACCTGGACACCGTCTCGGGGGCGACCGCCACCAGCGGCGCGTACCAGCGGTCCCTCCAGGCCGCGATCGACCAGGCCTGAGCCCGGTGGTCGAGGTGGCGGCGTCACGCGCCCGTCCGGGCCTGCGCCGGGTCGAGCAGATCATGGGTACGGCGATCAGCCTGGACCTGGCCGACGACCTGCCCGCCGCGACCCTGCACGAGCTGGCCGAGGAGACGTTCCGCTGGCTCCGCGAGGTCGACGCCCGGTTCAGCACCTATCGCAAGGACAGCGAGGTGTGCCGGTTCGACCGGGGTGACCTGCCGCTCGCCGAGGCGTCGGCGGACCTGCGGGCGGTGCTGGAGCGCTGCGCCGACCTCTGGGGCGCCACCGACGGCTTCTTCGACGCGTACGTCACCGGGCGGCTCGACCCCTCCGGCTACGTCAAGGGCTGGTCGGCGCAGGTCGCCTCGGACCGGCTGCTCGCCGCCGGGGCGCCCAACCACTGCCTCAACGCCGGCGGCGACGTGCGGGTACGCGGCCACTCCGCCACCGGCCGGCCGTGGCGGATCGGCATCCGGCACCCGTGGGAGCCGTCGGCCACCTGTCTGGTGCTCAGCGGCACCGACCTGGCGGTGGCCACCTCCGGGGTGTACGAGCGCGGCCAGCACGTGCTGGACCCTCGCCGGGCGCCCGCGCCGGGCCTGCGTTCGGTCACCGTGGTCGGCGCGGACCTCGGCGTCGCCGACGCGTACGCCACCGCCGCGGTGGCGATGGGCCGGTCCGGCATCGGCTGGCTGGACCGCCTCCCCGACCACCGGCACGCGGTGGTCACCGACGACGCCCGCCTCCTCCACTCCAGCCGGCTTCCCCTGGCGGAGTGAGCCGGCGCCGCCCCAGCGGTGCGGGTCAGCGGAGGGGCCGGTGGGTGGTGCTCGCCGCCGTCGGCGAGCATCACCGCCACATCCACGGCGATCCGGCCCGGGTCGTGCCCACCCTGCCGTTGCCGCAAACCGGCGAGAGCATCACTGAACGCGCTGCTCAGCCCGGTCGTATCGGCCAGATCAGCCAGCAGGCGGGCGCCGGCATGACCGACCACGCCCCGCCCGTCACCGGTCACCATGATCTTCGGACGTGTTGCGGTAGCCTTCACCCAGCAAGTGCCTTCCGTGACAGGAACATGGGACCTTCGACAAGCCCTATTTTCCCTGATCAGAAGGCACTTCTTTGTTTCTTGCCCACCCTGTGGACCGCCCCTAACGAAGGGCCGAGGTTAAGGGACGTAATGACGCCGGTTCCTCGCGTACTCCTCTTCGTCTCGCTCGCCGAACCCACACCATCTGGCAGTGCTGGCACGTCCCGGCTTTGTCAGGGCTGCTTCCCACCCTCCGCGGCACCACCCACGGCAGGCTGCCCTCAGCTACGCCTACCTGCTGCGACAGACAGGCGGTGGCGGTCTTTCACCTCCACTCGAACAACAGCGCCTCACGGCGCACCGGATCAGAAGGTTAGGGGTTCGAGTCCCTTCGGGCGCACAAGATCAAGAGGCGTTTGACCTGGCAAAACGGTGGTCAGGCACCTCTTGCCGTTCCCCCTGTGAACGCGTTGGTGCTCCAATGGTGCTGACGCAATCCGGACGTGGATCGTCCGCAACCGCCCGTACCCTGGCCGGCATGGCCATCGCTCGCTTCCCCAGCATCGTCATCGACTGTCCCGATCCTGGTGCGCTCGCAAGGTTCTACGGCGCGATGTTGGATTGGAAGGTCGACGTCTCCTCCGACTGGGCCGAGGTTCGCGCGGAGTACGGTCAGTGCATCTCCTTCCAGCAGGTAAGTGGGTACACGCCGCCGGTGTGGCCAACCCAGGAGCCGCCCCAGCAGATGCACCTCGATGTGATCGTTGACGACCTCGATGCCGCCGAGGCGGCAGTGCTCGATCTCGGCGCAACCAAACACCCGCACCAGCCCGGTACGTCCTTCCGGGTCTTCCTCGACCCGGCAGGTCACCCTTTCTGCCTCTGCGTGAACTGATCCGGACGGGCGATCCTCAATCACAAGAAGCCCTGGACGGCTCGGGCGTGGTGTTCGCGCTCATCGGCTATGAGCGGACGCATGCCGCGCCATGGTCGCCGAGACCGTTGGTCGGCCAGCCTCGTTGTGATCAGGTACATCAGGTGAGGCCGATGCTGTCAAGCATCATGCGAGACCAGGCACGCCGGCAGCCGGCCGGCATCAGATACCGAGGGCCCGGCGGTGTTCGTCGAACGAGCGGTTGAGGCTGTCGAGTGCGGCCTTGCCCTTTCTCGACGGTGCCGACCGAGGGCCGACCGATGGCGCCGCTAGTGCTCTGTTTCGCAAATAGCTAGCCGCTTCGGTAGACTCTGGACGTGACGCGTGCTGCCGCACCACTGGTGCTCGAACCCGGCCAGCGGGAACTGCTGGAGTCTCTTGCCGGTTCGCGTACGGCCGCGCATCGGCTGGTGCAGCGGGCGCAGGTGCTGCTGCGCGCCGCGGACGGGGTGTCCAACGCTGACAACGCGGTGTTGGCCGGGGTGACCCGGATGACGGTGCGGGCATGGCGGGCCGAGTTCGTTGAGCGTGGGCTGGCCGATCTGGGGAAGGTCGCGTCGGGCCGTGGCCGTAAGGCGTCGATCCCGCAGGCCACGATCGACCGGATTGTGGAGTTGACGCTGCACTCGAAGCCGGAGGGTGCCACGCACTGGTCGTGCCGGTCGATGGCGGCCAAGGTCGGTGTGAGTCCGGCGACGGTGCAGAGGGTGTGGGACGCGCGCGGGCTGAAGCCGCATCTGGTGGAGACGTTCAAGCTGTCCAATGACAAGCGGTTCGAGGAGAAACTCGTCGACGTCGTGGGCCTGTACCTGAACCCGCCGGACAAGGCGGTGGTCTTGTGCATGGACGAGAAATCGCGTGCGCCACGAGGCGCTGATGTTGCCGTGCAGGAGGAAGTGCCTG